>NZ_JBEZYD010000016.1:0-241038 GCF_040638335.1 Nonomuraea sp. NPDC026600 | reverse complement strand
CGTGCCTTCACCGGCAACCTGTGGATGCCACCCGTCGCACTCGACGCCTGATCAGCGCGAATCACCCAGCGTCACAGATCCTTCTGAATGCTTACGGCCCAGCAGGGTGCGGCCGTCAATCAGGGAGTCGCCGCAGATACCTCGAACGCCTTTGCAGAGGGCCTGATGGGCGACATCGACGATCTCCAGAAGCGGCTCGCCGTCGCCACGAACAACATGGCCACCGCGGGGAACGCCGTCGAATGGGGCAATGCCGCCCTTGGCTTTCTGGCGGTCGCCGCGTGTACCGCCGTCTATATCGTGGCCACGAATCCCGCCATCGGAGCTCGGCTGCTGGCCAGGCTCAAGGCGCTGGCGAACAAGGTGATGATCAATCTTGTCAAGATGAGGCAACTCGTCGGCCGGATATTCGGCGCGCTGGTCAGGCAGGAGGCGCGATCGTCGAGCAGCCTGGAAGCGCAGGTCGTGCGTAGCCGGATTCCGCTGGGCAGAGCGGACGCGGCGGTGGGGCGCGCCGGGACGAAAGTCCAGGGCATCGAGGATCGTATGGCCGCTACGGGAGCGTCGTCACCTGAGGACGCGGCTTACTACGCCGGTCAGTTGAACAGGGCAGGCCGCCCCCTCAACACGGCCCGACAGCATTTGGACGACGCCCAACGCCGTGTCGACGCCGCCTGGCGAAGTGCGCGCGTACCAGAGGAGGGGCCGCTGCCTCCAGGTGTAGCCAACCTGGAAAGAACGAGCTACGACGTCTCCGCCGTCCAGCGGCAGGAGCAGGCTCTTCAGGAACATGTCAGCAGACGTGTCGCGGAGACCACGGACGAACAGTGGGGGAGAATGGACCCAGAGGAGTTCCTGGCCTACTACAACGGCAGAACGCCGCCTTCCGCCTTTGGGTAACCCGCTCCGTCGTGTGCAGGATAGGGCGCATGGTAGGTGGTTACTGCAGTCGGCATGGTCCCGCACTGAGGTAAAAGGCGTTCGCGGTGGCCGGTTTGCCGAAAGCCGGTCCCGCCCGGCGGGAAATCGCCCGTCCCGCCAGTGCCAGCCCTCAGCGCGATAGACAACGGCATGCACTGCCGCCCTGCTCTCCGGAGCTCAATCCCGACGAGTGGGTCTGGAAAGTTCCGCAGCCGCCTGACCTCCCCGAGATGAGCGCGCGGTGAGCGCCACGAGGAGGTCAGGGACGGTCCCGCCCAGTCCTGGCCCAGAGCACGGCATAGGTGTACGCCCCGCCGGACGGGGGTGTCAGCGTCAGCGCGGAGCCCGGGGAGGCGATGTCCTTCACCCGCCACAGGTGGAGCCGCCTGGAGGAGGCGGTCTGCACGGCGAAGACGTCCGTGCCCGAGAACGCGAGGCGGCCTGTGCCTCCGGCCAGCGCCAGGTTGTCGAGCGCGTGGATCGTCGCCCCCGTCACCGCGTCGTACATCACGAGGTCCGCGCCGTCAGCCTCCCCGATCACCACGTACGCCCCGTCCGGGGTGACGACGAGACCGCCCAGACAGCCGAGGTCGTGTGTGAATCAGTCGATCTCGCCGCGCAAGGTGGGAGTGCTGCTCACGTCATAGACAACAGGTGGCTGGCACTCCCCACTTGACCCACGACCAGCGTGCCCCGGTTGGCGACGAGCAGCGGAGCACCGGAGATCCCTGATGCGACCATGATCGGCTGTGGTGCCGTCACCGTCAGATCAAGCCTGACCACGCCGCCGTCCCAGTTGCTGTCGCAGCCGTAGCCCACCCACAGCCATTCACCGGACTGCGCCAGGCGGGTCGGGCACGGGCTGTGGCCACCTGCGGGTAGACCTCCATGCCTTGCCCATGGCCAGCCGTTCCTGGAGTTGCTGCTGTCGGTGAGTGCGCAGCACCTGCCGATGCGTGTCGGGCCGCCAACCGGCCGGGTGTGCTCCTCGGAATCAGGCTCGCCCCTGTAGCGCAGCAACCAGGCCGCCGACCGAAGACAGCGTACGCGCGGGGTGAGTTGGCCGAGTTCGGTCCAGAGCGCGGCCGTCCGCTGATAGGCGGCCAGCGCTTCTGTGGTCTGTCCGGAATACTGCAGTGCTTCGGCGGCGGACCAGGCCAGTTCGGCATGCATGGCTCGTTGGTCCGAATCATTCTGGACCAGCTCCGCACCTTGGAGAAACTGCTCAGCGGCCTCGCGGTGGCGGCCCAGCTCGCGCAGTGATGCGCCGTATTGTCCCCAGGTCATCGCGATGACCGGTGCGTCGTAAGGGATCTCCACCCTGGGGATCACGTCCTCGAACAGTGCCGCTGCTTCGGCATGCCTCTCGAGACGGTGATAGGCGCGCGCCGCCGTGAACGTGTTGTGCAGGGTGTCGGGTTCGGACAGGCGTGTCCCGGAGAGCGTCCGAGATCCGGCGCTTGGCGGTCTCGTCCTGGCGTGCTGCACGGCCCGTACGGCACATGCGGCCCGGGTCCTCAACGTCGCCGATGGCCCGCTGTTGAGCTCGGGTACCGCCATGCCGTCTCCTACGACGACGCGCCGCGTCAGGACATAGAAGTCTGGTTTCCCTATGCGGCCGAGGACGCCTATGTCTTCGGCGCTTGGGCGGCACTACCAGGCAACAGGCATCGTGTGCAGCCCGAAGAACGGGGCGTCGTTGGCGAAGGGCAACTCCTCGAACCCGATCGCCAGGTGCAGCGTCGGTATCCGGGTCAGCAGCGTGCCGAAGGCGATCTGCAGCTCGGCACGGGCGAGGTTGCGGCCGATGCATTGGTGTACCCCGTAGCCGAAGGCGACGTGGTGGTGGGCGGACCGGCGGATGTCGAACTCGTCGGGGTTCTCGAACGCCCGCGCATCACGGTTGGCGGATGCGGCCAGCACCGTCAAACGATCACCGGCGCGGATCCGCGCAGAGCCGATGTCCAGGTCGTCGGTCGCGATCCGGTCGAAGCTGACCCAGTCCTGCGCCGAGTGGAAGCGCAGCAGTTCCTCGATCGCACCCGGCAGCAGGCTCGAGTCGGCGCGCAACGCGGCAAGCTGCGCCGGGTGCCGCAGCAGCGTGAGTACGCCCAGCGAGATCGTATTCGCCGGCGAGTCGTAACCCGCGAGCAGCAGGAGAAAGCCGATGTTGATCAGCTCGTCCGTGGTCAGCTCGCCGGTGGGCAGGTGTCTGGCGGCCAGCCGCCGGATCATTCCCTTGTGCGGTTCACGCTCCGCGCTGCGGATGAGTTCCCGCAAATAGCCCCGAACGTCGCTGGACGCCTGGGCCGCCACACTTGGGTCCATACTCGTCACTGACAACATCCGCAGCCGTGACTCGAAGAACTCGTGGTCGCCGGCCGGGATACCGAACAACTCGCAGAGGACTCGCGACGGGACCCGGCGCGCGTACATACCGACGAGGTCGGCGGGCGCCCCGGCCTGCAGCAACTCGTCGATGGCTGTATCGGCGATTCGCTGCAGGGCCGGCCGCATGGCGTCCATCGGACGGGCACCGAGCTCTGAGATCAGCAACCGCCGGAACCGGCTGTGCTCCGGTGGATCCATATCGACGAAGAAACCGTCGTCGGGGCGATCGTCGTCGGGTCCGCGAGGCCGTTCAGGTCGTCCGGTGTTCGAGCTGATCCTCGGGTCACTGAGGATCTGCCGCGCCTCGGCGTAGCGGGTGACCGCCCAGACTGGTGCGCCGTTGGGCAAGGTGGCTCGGACGATCGGCGCGGTGGCACGCATCCGCTGATACTCGTCCGGCGGTGCGAACGGGCAGGTCCGCACCATCGGGAAGGTCGTGGTCGGGGTTATGTCGTGCTCGGATCTACTCATTGCGCCTTCCCGTTCGAGCCGGACACCACTCCGGCGATGTAATCGGAAACGGCGGCGATGGTCGGCTGCGCCCATAGCAGCGTCGCCGGTAGCGAGCACCTGTTCAGGTAGCGCCGATGCTAAATCTGCGGTCCGAAAATTACTAGTGGTGGCATTTTACTGATTTGTTGTGCATAATCCCTTTCGTTGGTGATCAACGGCGCGGGTGGGAGGTCGTCCCATGAGCGACGGCCAGATAGCCCAGCCCTTGGAAACCGACCGGCTGCTGCATCAGCCGGTCGGTCGCGAGCACCTCGTTGCCTCGTTCGCCGTGCCGATTCCGGCGCTCGTGATCTGCGAGCTGCCGGCGCACGCCGCGGCGACCGGCGACCTGAGCTCCCGCCAGCCGTCGCCGACGAGGGCCGAGCTGTTCGACGACCCTCCCGCCGGCTCGCCCTTCAACCTGGCCGCCGCACACGCCTACCTGGACAAGGCACGACGGACCGTCGCCGGGGGTCGCCGCTCTAACGGACGCGGATGAAGACCGGGTTGGAGTAGAACCACAGGTCTTCCCACGGGCTCTCCTTGCCGTCGGCGAGCGGTTCCATCTCGTCCGTGCCGGTGCCGCGTACCCGGAGGTAGCTGTCGGTTTCCACATCGCGCAGGGTGTACTTGATGACGTAGTCCCGGCCTTGGCGACGCCAGTCGCGCTCGCCGAACCGCGCCACGACCTTGGTGGTGGGGTTGGTGTCGGCGTCGAGGTTGGCGCTCACTCCGGTGACCTGGCCGACGATGAGGTCGACGCGCCGCACCTGCGGGCGGTCGCCGTTGCCGTTCTCGCCGTCCAGCGGGCGGAACCGGATCTCGACCTCGACGTCGGTGCGGTCGCGGCTGCTGACGCTCAGCGTCTCTCCCACGGTGGCCTGGCGGCCCTGGTTGCTCGCGGTGACGTCCAGGGCGGTGATCAGGTCGCCGGTGGTGACGAAGATCCGGCCGTTGCGCAGGCCGTCCATGATGTCGCCGTAGTCCTGACGCGCCGCCACGTAGGTCTTGCTGTACTCGCCGGGCCAGAAGTCCGAGCCACCGCGGGTCCAGTGCACGTGCGAGTCGGAGGTGGCGGTGATCCACCAGTGCCGGCCCTCGCCGAGCAGCGAGTCCCACAGGCCGCCGACCCGGGCGGTCATCTGGTCGAACCCGCCGTAGGTCGGGTGGTTGCCGTACCCGCCGCGCGCTCCGCCGTTCAGCGGGCCCGCCTGGTGGCCGGGCGCGCCCTCGAAGCCGACGTAGACGTCGGGCGCGACATTGTTGCCGTTACGGAACTCCCGCGGGGTGTCCTGGCCCCACACGCCCAGACCGGTCGCCGACCGGGCCGCATGGTGGGCGATCACCAGCGGCTTGCGCGGCATGCCCCGAGCCGCCTTGAGGAACTCCACCATCTTGGCCTCGGTGTCGCGGCCCGGGTCGGCGGGGAAGGCGTCGTGCTTGGCGAACCGGCTCTCCAGCTCGAACAGTTGCTGGGCCTCGTCGGCGTGGTGCGGGATCATCAAGGTGTGGTGGTCCAGCGCCGGCGCGTCGAACTCCATCCCCCAGAACTGCAGCACCTCGGGTACGAGCACGCGCGAGCGCAGCAGGTCGGGGTAGGCCTGCTCCAGGTTGACCTTTGAGTGCGTCGGCCCGCCGTGGTCGGTGCACATCGCCCAGGTCAGACCGAAGTACTTGGCCATGATCGCGTTGGTGACGATCGGGTAGACCGCGTCGGCGCCCTTGCGGAACGTCGGCGGGTTCTTCGTGGTGTCGAACGCGCCGCTGTACTCCGAGTGCACGTGGTGATCGCCCGCGCGCCACATCCGCCCGTTGGTGCCGCTGTTGCCGAACTTGCGCTCGTCGTCGGCCAGCGCCGGAGTCCCGCCCATCAGCGGCGCCGCTGCGGCCAGCGTCGCACCGACGCCGGCGTACTTGACCAGGCGCCGCCGCGAGAGCCCGGTGAGCTGGGACTCTTCGGCGTTCTTGTCCTTCACGGTGGAGCCTTTCGTCCTACGGAGAGGCGGAGGTGCCGACCGACGAGTGTCCTGGTAGGCGCTTAACGCAGCGTGAACGGTGATCGGGACGACCAAGAACAAATCCGGCCCGCTGCACCTAGAGGAGCTGTGTTGAGTGGAGGTTTGATCGTTTCGCGGACAGGGAGACGGCGTTTGGGGGCAAAGCTGTGGTCTGTTCGGTTCTGTCATCGCCTTCTGCCACGATCACCGATGAAGCCGACAGGACGGGAGCAGGACATGGTCGAGCGGTCCACGCGGCGGGTGGTCGAGAAGATCGTCGCGAGTGCGCCGGAAGGCTGGACGCGCGCGGTGCTGGCCAGCACCGCGGGCCGGGGCGGCGTCTCGGTGTCCGGCGGCTATGCCGTCCCCGGCGCGCCCTTGTGGCGCAACTCGGTGCCCAGCGCCTTCGGGGAGCTGGGCAGTCTGGCGGAGGCGGTGCGGGAGGTCCGGGGCTGGGAGCGTACCAGCCTGGAGATCGTGTGCCGGCCGTCCGGGGAGTACGGGCTGGTCGCGTTCGTGGACGCGATCACCAGCTTGCGCGGACGGGGCGGCGGCTTCCAGGCCGTCCTGGACCCCGGCTACCGGCTGCCCCAGACCGGTTCCGGGCGGGAAGAGGGCACGGCCGCGCCGGCGGGCGATCCCGAGCTGGCGGTGGCGCGGTTCCGCGAGTACATGGACCGCCGCGCCGCGGTCCTGGGGCGGCCCGAGCAACTGCCGCCGCCCGCGTCCGCCGCCGCACTTGACGAGGCCGAACGCCGCATCGGCCGACCCCTGCCCGCCGACCTGCGGGCGCTGTACTTGATCGCCGACGGCGACGGCATCGGTTACGAGCACCGCTACCTGCTCGGGCGCCACGCCTGGCTGGCGCTGAAGGATCTGGTCGCCATCCACGCCGACCAGCGCGAGCCGGTCTGGTCCGGCTGGGAGCTGGCCTGGCACTCGGTCGTCTTCGACGCCGACCCGCCCGACACCGTCCGGCGCCGCGGCGGGGACCCGGCCTGGCTGCCCTTCGGCACCGGCGAGGATGGCAACTACCTGGCGGTGGACCTGGCCCCGGCCCGGAACGGCCGCTCTGGCCAGGTCATCTGCATCGGCCGCGACTATGACGGCGGCCCGGCCTATGTCGCCGACTCGGTGACCTCGCTGCTCGGCCGCTACCTGGAACTGCTGGAGCAGGGAGCCTACGAGGAGGACGGCGACTGCATCTCCCTGCTGGAGCCCGCCCGCAGCCGCGGCCCCGAGAGGATCGTCGGCGAGATCCCCGACGAGGTCCCGCCCGGCCTTCAGGCCATCCACATCAATGACGCCGCAAGGCTGGTCGATCTGGCCCCGCTCACAGCCGCCCCGAACCTGCGGTTGCTGCACCTCAATCGCTGCACCGCCGCCGACCTGGTGCCGGTTCGCGCGCTGCCCGTCGAGTCCCTGCGCGTCACCCTGGACGGCGGCGACCTGGCCCCGCTCGAAGGCCACCGCGACCTCACCTCCTTGGACCTGGGGAGCACCGTCCCGATCGACATCACCACGCTGCGCACCGTCCCGAACCTGCGCGGCCTGGACCTCTCCCGGGCCGACGTCCGCGACCTGACCGTCCTGGCAGACCTGACCGACCTGCGCTACCTGGCCCTCACCGCGCGACAATGGACTGTCCTGCTGAACGAAGGCAAGGCACCACCCACCCTCGCCGCCGCCCGCCTGGCCGACAACGACGCCCCCTTCGACGAGGCCCTGACCTGGTCGGGCCGCCTCGGCCTGAATACCGGGGACGCGCTCCGCACCACCGGCACCCTCCCCACCTGACGATCGGAACAGCCGCGTCCCGGGCGCGGCGCAGTGTCGATGCGATGCGCGATCGCGGCTACCGGGCGTGCGACGTCGAGCCGTCGTGCGAGGGCTGAGCGTGGATCTGCAGCAGGGAGCCCACTTGGTCCAATTCCAAGTGGATGATCTCGTTGGCGCCCGTTTCGAGAAGGGGTGCCGGGATGTACAGGGTCTGCTGAGGTCCTTGCTTCCAGTAGCGGCCCAGCAGGACGCCGTTGATCCAGACGTATCCTTTGCCCCAGCCGGGAAGTGCCAGGAAGGCGTCCGCGGGCTCGGCCACCTCGAGTGTGGTGCGGAAGAACGAAAGCGGCTCGCTCGTCGTTCCCGGCTGGAATCTCAGTCGCGATACGTCCTCCAGCGGGATCGGCCGCGCTGTGAATCCGTGCACGTATTGGTGGCGGTGCATGACGCCGCCGAGGATGCCCTTGCGCTCGCCGAGCAGTGGGCCGTAGTTGGTCCGTCCCATCGATTCCACGAGGATCTCCACGGCGGCGTGCCCGGCCGCGAGCAGTACAGGAGGATCGGCGTCCCGCTCGACGACGCCTGCGAGGCGGCCGTCGACGAAGACGTGCGCGCGGTCGTGCACGTCGCGCAGGGTGAGCGGGTACGGCCCGCGCGGTCCAGGAACGGTCATCTGATACAGGACGAGGCCGTGGCCCAGCCCCAGGTCCTCGAATGTCGGTGGCATCGGCGCGGTGGTCTCCGGCCGCGCGATGGCGTCCAGTGCCTCGTGCAGCCGCACCGAATGCGCAGGACGTAGCGTGGCGGGAGGCAACGTGGCGGGTACGGGGGGCACGTCGGTGAGCTCGCCGCCGTAGCGGGAGAGCACGTCCCGGAACAGCCAGTACTTCTCGGTGGGCGCGCCGCGCTCGTCGATGGGCGCGTCGTAGTCATAGGAGGTCACCGTGGGCCGCCATGGGCCGGCGCTGTCGTCCCCGGTGCGGTTGGCGCCCGCCCACGTGCCGAAGTTGGTGCCGCCGTGCGCCATGTACAGGTTCACCGATGCCCCCGCGGCCAGGACCCGCTCCAGGGTGTCCGCGGCGTCCTGCGGGTCGCGGGCGGAGTGTTCGTTCCCCCAGTGGTCGAACCACCCGCACCAGAACTCCATGCAGAACAGCGGGTCGTCCGGCCGGTGGGCGCGCAACGCGGCGAAGGCCTGCTCTGGCTCGGAGCCGAAGTTCACCGTGGCCAGCACGCCGTCGATCGTGCCACCGGTCAGGTAGTGGTCGGCCGGCCCGTCGGAGGTGAACAGGGGCACCTCGATGCCGCGGCTGGTCAGGCCGTCCGCCAGGTGGCGCAGGTAGGCGTGGTCGCTGCCGTAGGAGCCGTACTCGTTCTCCACCTGGAGCATGATCACGTTGCCGCCTCGGGTGACCTGGCGCTCGGCCACCCGGGGGATCAGCTGGTCGAAGTAGCGGTCGACGTGGGCCAGGTAGTCGGGGTCGCTGGTGCGAATGGAGCCGGTCAGCCAGGTGGGCAGCCCACCGTTGTCCCATTCGGCGCAGATGTACGGCCCGGGCCGCACTATCGCCAGGAGTCCTTCGGCTGCCGCCGCGTCGAGGAACGCACTCAGATCGTCCAGGCGGCGAAAGTCTCCTGGCCGTGACTCGTGCAGGTTCCACGGCACGTAGGTCTCGACCGTGTTGAGGCCCATGGTGCGCAGCATGGCGAGCCGGTGCTTCCATTGCTCGGGGTGCACGCGGAAGTAGTGCAGCGCGCCCGACAGCACCCTGAACTCGGCGCCGTCCAGCCGGAATGCGCCGTCAGCGACGGAGAAGACACGCACAAAGCCGGTCATCTGCTGATTCCGGCGGTCATGCCGTCGACGATGCGGCGACCCAGCCAGAGGTAGAGCACGATCATGGGGTAGACGAGGATCACGATGCCCGCGAACATGCCGCCCCAGTCGGAGCTGTACTGCATGGTGCTGTACAGACCGAGGAGGGCGGCGGGCAGGTTGCGTTCCTCGGGGAGGGGGGCGATCAGCAGGGCGAGCAGGGTCTCGTTCCACAGGCCCATGATGTTGAGCACGAACACGGTGGTCAGGCCCGGCCTGGCCACAGGCATGATGACCTGAACGAACGCGCGGAGTGGGCCGGCGCCGTCGATCTCGGCCGCCTCCTCGATCTCGTGCGGCAGCGAGCGCATGTACCCGGTGAGCACGAACACCGCGAAGGGCACCGACAGCGCCACCTGGAAGACCAGCAAGGTGATGCGGTTGTCCCACCAGCCGGTGACCCAGTCCTCCATGAACGTGTAGACCGACAGCTTGATCACGACGATCGGCACCAGGATGGTCTGGATCGGGATGCTCAGCCCCATCGCGAAATAGCTGATCGTAGGGCCGGCGACGCGCCGGCTCGAGCGGGCCAGCACGTAGGCGGCGGGGGCGGCGATCGCCACGATCAACACGGAGCCGAGCACGGTCAGCACCACGCTGTTCAAGGCCGCGACGGAGAATTCGGCCGCCTGCCACGCCGAGCTGAAGTTGTCCCATCGCGGGGTCTTCGGCAGCGCGAACGGATGCAGCCACACGTCCCGCGAGTCCTTCAGTGACTGGAGGCCCACCCATCCGACCAGGGAGAGGTTGAAGGCCACCCAGGCCCACAGTGCGATGGCCGTGGCCTTGGGGAGCAGGATGTCCCCGATCAGACGTCTCATGACAGCTCCACTCGATCACGCCTGGTAATGCGCCGGGTCAGCACGATCAGTACGGCCGTCACGAGGAGCGTCATCACGCCCATGGCCGCCGCGCTGCCGAGCTCTGGCAGGCCGGCGCCCTTCACCGCGATGAACTGCTGCACCGCGATCGTGCGGGCGGGGATCGGCGGTGCGGCAGTGGTGCCCGCAGTGGTGAAGGCCAGCACGATGTCGAAGATCTTCAGGCTGTTGACCACCCAGAGGACGGCGGAGACGGCGAAGACGTCCCAGGTCAACGGCAGCGTGATGTGCCGGAACTGCTCCCATTTGGTGGCCCCGATGAGCTGGGCGTCCTCATACACGTGCGCCGGGATGGCGTCGGCGGCCGACATCATCAGCGCGACGTAGAAGCCGGTGCTCGACCAGATCAGCCCACCCACGATGCAGCGGAACACCATCTCGGGGCCGAGCCAGGGCTGCGGGTCCAGGCCGAACCAGCCGAGCACGGTGTTGACCGCGCCCTCGGGGTTGAGCAGGAAGCCCACCGCCGCGCCGATCGCGATGATCGAGATGACCAACGGCAGGAAGACGACGGCCCGGATGAAGGCCCGCCCCTTGAGCTGCCTGAGTACGACCATGGCAAGGAAGGTGACGACGAAGACCAGGGCGCCGCCGACGATCGCCATCACGAAGGTGTTGGTGAAGGCCGTGGTGAAGACGTCGTTGTGCAGTAGCGCCACATAGTTGTCCAGCCCGCGCCAGGTCATCTCCGAGCCGGGGCCCGACCATTGGGTGAGACTGATCCAGATTCCGAACAGCGATGGCGCGACGAACAGCAGGGTGTAGACCAGGAGCGCGGGCAGGAGGAAAGGCCAGAAGGCCCGTTCGTAGGTTTTCACCCGTTCGCCAGGTGGTTGGCTGTCAGCTTCTTGCCCTCGCGGATGAACGTGGTCGCGTCGATCTTGCCGGAGAGGAGCTTGTCGCTCAGGGGCAGGAACATGTCGCCCCACCAGGTCTTGTCGGCACCCGCGTAGTCGTAGCTCAGGTGCGTCTCCTTGGCCTCCAGCACCGCCTTCTGCATGTCCGCCATGTTCGCGGGCGCGGGTACGTCACCGCGCGAGGAGATGTTCAGCGCCACGGTGGAGAACTGCTCCATGTACTTCTTCTGCAGCGCGAAAGCCAGGAACTGCTTGGCCGTCGCGACGTTCCTGCCCTTGGCGTTCACGCCCCAGCCGAGGGTTCCCACCTCGATGGACTTCATACCGCCGGCGGGGATCTGGAACGAGGCGACCTTGAAGCCGGGAGCCAGCTGGGTCTGGACCTCGCTGGCCAGCCAGGTGCCGTTGAGGTTCAGGTCGTACGTGTCCGCCGCCCAGGCGTTCTGTGCGGCGGGGAACTTGGTCGCCATGAAGTCCCGCTGGAAGTACCCGCCCTTGGCGAGCTGCTCGACTTTCTTCGCCGCGTCGAGCACCTGGGGCTTGTCCCAGTTGGCGGGGTCCTTGCCCAGTTCGGCGAGGCTCCCCGCGCCGTTGGCGCCCACCAGGAGGGCGTAGAACCAGTAGACGTTGTAGAAGGAGATGGTGCCGTCCTGGCCGATCGGGCTACGGCCGGCCTTCTTGGACTCATCGAGGAAGGCGATGAACTCCTCCCAGGTCTGTGGGTTCAGTCCGGGGTGCTTGGCCGCGTTGTACCAGATGGCGGTGGAGATGATCGTGTGCGGAACGTAGGCCAGGCCGTTCTTGCCGGAGGAGGCCCGCAGTACCGGCTCGGGGAGCACTTCCTTGACCGTCTTGCCCTCGCCGGGGATCTGGGTGTTCTCCAGGTCGTCCAGTGGGCCGATGATCTTCTGGGCGGTCAGGGTGTCGATGTCGCCGGTGGTGGTGTCGAACAGGTCGGGGCCCTGGCCGGAGGCCATCTCGGCGTTGAGGTTCTCGTTACCGGTGCGGCCGACGAACTTCAGGTCGACCTTGGTGCCCGTCTCCTTGGCGAAATCGTCCATGATCGTTTTGATGATCTTCGCCTGGGGCTCCCCAGCGCCCCAGGACGAGCGGTAGGACAGGGACTGCTGGGCGGGTTCGGTGCTGTTCTTCTTGCCACAGGCGGTCAGGCCGAGGGCGCCGATCAGGAGGAGAGCCGTCATTTTACGCATGGTGGGGGGCCTTTTCTATCGAGACGACGGTTCGGGTGCGTCTGGCCTCTTCCGCGGCCCAGACCACCCGGTGCGAGGCGAGGCTGGCTTGCGCGTTGGTCGAGACCAGAGCCGGATTGTTGTCGCGGACGGCGGCGAGGAACGCCTGCATCAGCGCTCCGTCACCGCCTCCGTGCCCGGAGGCGGCCGAGGCGTCCGCTCCGGCGAGGGCGTCGATCACCGACACCTCATCGGTGAGGAAGTCGTGGACGCGGAGCGTCTCGCCGTCACACTCGATCGAGCCGTGCGTGCCGAAGATCCTGGTCTTCCTGTGCTCGAGCGCGCCGAACGCGGTCATGGTGCAGGTGGCGCTCGTGCCGTCGGCGAACTCCATGATCACCACTTGGCTGTCGACCACGTCGTTGTCGCAGGCGTAGACGCATCTGCCGTACGGACCCTCGCGCAAGGCCGTGAGCACGCCCTCCTCGGTGAAGTCGCGGGTGATCGCACCAAGCGGCCAGACGTGCCGATTCGGATCGGCGAGGCCGTCCATGTACAACCGCCGGGCCGAGTAGGGGCAGGTGGGTTCTATCGAGCAGTCCAGGCATCGGTCGGCAGCCCCTGCGGGCTTGCTCTCCTTGGTGAAGTGGACGAGCTTGCCGAAGGAGGAGACCCGCTCGGGCACTTCGCCCTTGATGTGCACGAGCCAATCAAGATCATGGCAGGCTTTGGCGAGCAGCATCGGGGCCGACTCGGCCTCGTTTCGCCAGTTGCCTCGCACGAAGGAGTGTGCCTGGTGCCACCAGCCGACCTGCTCCAGGTGCTGGATGTTCATGATCTGGCCGATCCTGCCCTCGTCCAGGAGACCCTTGAGCGCGGTGGTGTAGGGCGCATAGCGCAGCACATGGCAGACCGCCAGGATCACGCCGTTGCGGTCGGCGGCTTCGGCGATGGCCGTGGCGTCCTCCTCCGTCGGCGCCATCGGCTTCTCCAGCAGGATGTGGTAACCCAGCTCGGCCGCGCGTACGGCGGGCTGGAGGTGCAGGCGGTCCTGCGTGGCCACGATCACCGCGTCGGCCAGCCGCTCGCCGGCCAGCAGGTCCCGCCAGTCGGCGAAGACGCGCTCGGCCGGGATGCCGTGCTCGGCCGCGAAGTCCGCCCGCCTGTCCTGGTCGGGCTCGGCGACGGCCACGACCTCGGCGAACCCGCCTTCGCGCGCTAGCCTGGCGTAGCCGGTGCCGCGCAGGCCCGCCCCAATCACGGCAAGAGTGACCATCCGCATCCCCTACGAGTTGTAACATTACTAATGAAGGTTGTTTTTATTTCTCCGACGCAAGATCTGTCAAGGGGGCAAGCGTGACAATCCGCGGCGGCGACACCTCGCGGCTTCGCCGGATCAATCTCGTGACGACGCTCCAGACGGTCCGGTCGCAGGGGCCGCTCGGACTGACCGAGCTCGCCAAGGGGGCCGCGCTGTCCAGGCCGACCGTGGAGGGACTGGTCGAGGAACTGCTGGCGGCGGGCTGGCTCAGGGAGCTGCCGCCGGAGAGCGGCCAGATGGGGCGGCCGGCCAGGTTGTTCGCCTTCCACGCGACGGGCGGCCACGTGCTCGGGATCGACATCGGCTCCTACACGCTCAGGGCCAGCGTCGCCGATCTGGAGGGCACGGTCGTGGCCGCGCACGACGAGCCGATCGCGCCCACCGCCGGCCGCGCCGAGCGACTGGCGGGCATCAGGACGGCGATCACGGCCGCGCTGGAGGCCGGCGGGCTGACCGCCGACCGCATCGCCGCTGTCTGCGCGGGCACCACTGGCGTGGTGAGCGCCGAGGGTGTGGTGAAGCTGTCAGTCGGCCTGCCCGAGTGGACCGGCCTCGATCTGGCGGGCGAGCTGCGCGCGAGCTTCGACTGCCCCGTGCTGGTGGAGAACGACTGCAACCTGGCCGCGCTCGCCGAGCATTGGCGCGGCCGGGCCCGCAGCATCGACGATCTGGTGTTCGTGCTGTCCGGCGTGCGCACGGGCGCGGGCATCCTGGTGGGCGGCGAGCTGCTCAGAGGCGCCAGAGGTGGCGCGGGCGAGATCGGCGCGCTGCCGCTGGTCGGCTGGCACCGCGCGCCCGTCCATCTCACTGGTTTCCAGGGCCTGCCGCCCGGCACGGCGCCACGGGACGCCGCCGCCCAGGTCTTCGCCGCGGCCAGGTCCGGCGACCCGGCCGCGCAGTGGGCGGTCGAGCAATACGCGCGCGACCTGGCGGAAGGCATCGCCGCCTTGGTGCTGACCGTGGATCCCGAGCTGGTGGTGCTTGGCGGCGGCGTCTCGCGCGCGGGCGACGTGCTGCTTGAGCCGGTGCACCGGCATCTGGTCCCGTTCTGCCTCGAACCTCCGGTGGTGGTGATCTCCGATCTGGGGGAGCAGGCGGTGGCCCTGGGTGCGGTACGGCGCGCGCTCGATCACGTCGACGCCCGCCTCTACGACTTCGACGCTCCCCTCCCGAAGCCCTTCTCCTGACGATCCGGTCGTCTTCGTTGATCTTGCGCACCGCAGATAGCGCCCGTCGCCTGACCGAGGCGACGGGCTCGAATCTGCTTCCTTCAGTGGCTCTGGCGGCTACCCGGTCTGGCTGCTCTTCGCCGTAGGCTGAGCCGGCAGGTTGTAGAGCTCCAGCTCATAGACGGCGTACATGCTCCAGCGGGTGTAGTTCGCATCGTTGATCTTCAGGCGCAGCTTCCTGACGCCTTGCAGGTCGGGAAGATCGGCGACCGAATACTCCATGACTCCGTCGTCATCGTCGTGCGTCCACCGGAACGAGACGCCCGCCGCGGCGGTCGTCCAGTCGGTGCCGTTGGCCGAGACCTCGACGTCGACGTCGGTCAGACCCTGCGGAATACCACCACGGGTGGCGACCACGAGCGTGTTGAACGCCTTCGGGTCGTTCCAGTCCAGCACGATCTCGTGCGGGAACGGGTTCGCGTCGGTGTAGCCCTGCTTGGCGGCGAACATCGTGCCGTATTCGCCGTCCACCATCTTCTGCGGGCCGTATTGCACGCCGCCATCGCCATCACGGGCCGCCGAAGCCGACACCGCCGAATAGCTGCGGGCGATGTTGGCGTCCGCCGTGTTCACCGCGCCCTTCACGAGCGTGAGCTCATAGGTCTTCGCGGTCTTGCCATCGCTTGCCATCGTACGGATCTCGACCTTGTTCTTACCGTTCGCCACGTTGACGTTGACGGTCGCGCCGTTGGCAACGGGGCTACCGTCGACGGTGATCGTGCCGCCGGCGTCGGTCAGCGTCGGGGTCAGGCCGACGGTGCTCGCCCCCTGGTCGACAAGCAGCGCGTAGTCACCGCGATGCCCCTCGAAGGTGAATTCGGAGACGTTGGTCAGCTTCAGGTCCTTCAACGTCGCGTCGAAGTGCTGCTGCCCAGGTGCGAGCTGCACGCGGAATCCGTCGAACCGCACCTCTTTGTTCTCGACGTTGGTGATCTCGATCCGGTGCTTGCCCGGTGACAATCCTGTCTTTCGATATGCGGTGAAGCGGTCGTACTGGACCGCCTCGAACAGATCGATCACCGTCGCCGGCCCGCCGTCGACCGACACGGACACCTTTCCGGTCGCCGTGTTCTTCTCGAAGAACGCGTCGATACCGGTGCCCTCGAACTCGTAGGTCGCCTTGTTGCCGGCGGCCTTGCTGATGTGGACGCTGCCGAGGTATGCGGACTGCCGCTGCCGCGGCGCCCAGCCGGCGGAGTAGCTGATGCTGTCATCGGTGCTGTCGAGCAGGAATGTACGGGGGACAGCCTGCCCCTCATATGGGCTTGTCGGCTGGGGAATCGCGCCGACGGTCTCGCCCGCGGCCGCCCGCACGATGTAGCTGTGCAGAGTATCGAGATATGCCGGGTCGAGTGTGTAGCGGCGCGGGTCCTCCGGGCTGATCGCGCTGTCGACGATCTGCTTCGCCAAGGCCGGGTTGCGCTTCTTCAGGATGTAGAGGAGTTCGTAGTCCTCGAGACCATCGCGCTGTGCCTCGAGACGCAGGCTGCTCTTCACCGTCAAGTTGGCCTTGTCGGGATAGACGATGTAGGAGTCGCCCTTCCAGGGACCCACGTACCACGCGTTCCACGCCCAGTGCAGATGACCCTGCACGCCCTCGCGCTCGAGGTCCCAGAACAGCATGCGGCCGGTCATCGTCGGCTGCGTCCAGAACCGGTTGAGCCACGGGGGAGTGTTGACCTCACAGGTGTAGACCCACAGGTCCTGACCCGCGGCCTGCTGTGCCTTGTAGCCGGCCTTCTTGTGCTCGAAGGCCGGCGTCAGCGGAACCCAGGTGTCGACATAGGGCTTGGTCCTGTCGTCGAGCAGGATGCCGTCGGGGTCGGCGTCCATGGTGCGGAAATCGGCGCCGAGGTTGTCATTGATCTGCTGGATCTTGCGCGCGACATAGGTCCAGAGGTTGCGCTGGTTGGCGGTGATGGGCTCGTCACTGATGTGCTGATACCACGTCAGGCCGTTCGTATAGCCCTTGCTCCTCAGGTGCTTGTACAGCGCGGTCAGATAGTTCGTCAGGAAGGCGTCGGTGACCGGCAGGCTGTCCGGCAGCTTGGTGTTCCAGCTGTCGTTGGGCTTTTCGTTGTCCGGCATCTTGTTCAGCGCGTGAACGAGATGCTGGTTGGCGAAGTTGGTGATCCCGTGCCGCTTGAACGTCTCGACGTAGCGGTCGAAGTTCGTCCAGTCGATGTCGCTCGGGATTCCCTTGACGAATTCCGACAGCTCCGTGCCGGTGGACTGCAGGAACAGGTCGGTGCGGAGCCAGACCATGTTGGTGCGATAGTCGGCGAGCTTGCCTGCGAACTCGTCCATGAGGCCGAACCACGCGTCGCTGTAGGTGTCGACGCCGTAGTAATACTTGCCGACGTCGTAGGCCTGGCCGGCCTGACCGTTCCAGCTGAAGCCGTCCCAGGTGAAGCCGTTCGTCATCGTCCAGTGGTAGTTGGTGAACGGTGACTTGTCGATCGTGGGGACCTCGACGTTGCGGACGCTGAACTGGATCGGGACCGAGTAGTCGCCACGAGTCGTCTCGACCGTCGCCGTGCCGCGATAGGTGCCGGGCGCCGTGCCGCGAGGCACGAAGCCGGTCACGTAGATGGGCTGAGTCTGGCCGCCCTCGACCCAGGTCGCCTGGTCGTTGGACAGCGGGTCTGGCATGACCGACTCGGGATAGAGCAGGTCGCCCTCACGGTCGGGGAAGAACGGGTTCGCCGCGACCGTGCTGTCGTCCTTGTAGGCAACGAAGTGGTAGCTCAGGTTGGCTCCCGCGATCCGCCGGTTGCCGCCCGCGGTCAGGGTGCCGAACCGTACGCGCTCGATGCGCAGCCGTTCTTTCGCGCGTACGGCGATCTGCGCGCTCTCGTATTCACCGCGGGCGGCAACGAGGTTGATGGAGCTGCTCGGACTCTGCGGGACCGTCGTTGTGCGATAGACGGTCTTTTGTGGACTCTCGACCCAGAGCTGGGCAGCCTTCGGGCCGGCCATGGCAGCCGGCGTGAATGGTCCGAAAGCTGCGAGCAGCAGGGTAACGCAGAGTAAGGGGAGTGCTCGATGTCGCATGCCCACTTATCATGGGTTCTTGTGTAAGTCTGGTCAAGAGGGCTGGGCGGGAGAGAGGTTTTGGTCGGCCCGAACTCTTGTGTGGAGCGCGTGATCAGCCGGACATCACTGGATGGGGGCGTCGCGGCGTTCGGCCATGCTGCGCAGGAAGATCTGCGTGGCCTCGGCTTGGGGGTTGTCGATGACCTGAGACGGCGGTCCCTGCTCGGCCACGCGCCCGTCGGCCATGAAGACGACTTCGTCGGCTACCTGGCGGGCGAAGCCGATTTCATGGGTCACGATGATCATCGTCATCCCACTACGGGCAAGTGCCTTCATGACCTCGAGCACCTCACCGACGAGCTCGGGGTCGAGCGCGGAGGTCGGTTCGTCGAAGAGCATGATGGAGGGCTTCATGACCAGTGCTCGGGCGATGGCGACGCGTTGCTGCTGGCCCCCGGACAGGGTGCTCGGGTACGCGTCGGCCTTCTCGGACAGTCCCACGCTGGCCAGCAGGCGCTGCGCTTCCTCACGGATCTCGGCTGGGGGTCGGCCCAGGACTCGGCGCGGGGCCTCCATCAGATTCTCCATCACGGTCAGGTGCGGGAACAGGTTGTAGGACTGGAACACCATCCCTGTTTGGGCCCGTTGCCGCGCGATCTCGTTGGGCCGTAGCTCGTGGAGTTTGTCGCCCTTGACGCGGTAACCCACAACCTCGCCGTTGACTATCACGGCCCCGCTGGTCGGTCGCTCGAGATGGTTGATGCAGCGCAGCATGGTCGACTTGCCGGAGCCGGACCGGCCCAGGACGCAGACCACCTGTCCCCGGCGCACCTCCAGGTTCACGGACTTGAGGATCTCGAGGTGTCCGAAGCTCTTGTGCAGGTCGATGATCTTCACGATGGGGTCGGACCGGTCCTGTACCGCGTTGACCGTCGTGTTCATGACTTGGCCTCCTGCCTGACCGGGCTCACTCCAAGGGTGGTCTGGGGGCGCTTCCGCAATGCGCTGAAGCGCGGTCCTCGCCGGTTCGGTCGGTCGCCCATACTGGCCACGCCCCGGCCGTAGTAGCGCTCGACGTAGCGCTGGACGAACGAGAGCACGCTTGTGCACAGCAGGTACCAGAGTGAGACGACGATGAGGAGGGGGATGGTCTCGAACGTCTGGGTGTAGATCATCTGGGCGGAGTAGAGCAGATCAGGCAGCGCGATCACGCTCACCAGGGAGCTGTACTTCAGCATCCCGATGACCTGGTTCCCGGTTGGGGGGACGATGACGCGCAGCGCCTGTGGCAGGACGATCCGGCGAAAGGTCGTGAAGGGGTTCATGCCCAGGGCCAGTGCGGCCTCGGTCTGGTGTTTGGGCACGGAGAGCAGCCCTCCCCGGACGATTTCCGCCATGTACGCCGACTCGTGCAACGCCAGACCGAGCAGCGCGACGGTCCAGAGAGTGAGCACCGAGTTCGTCTCCGCTCCGATGAGCTCCGGCCCCACGAAGGGGATGCCGACGCTCAGCCGCGGGTAGAGCGCGGAGAGGTTGTACCAGAACACCAGTTGGATGAGCAGCGGCGTACCGCGGAAGAACCAGAGGTAGGCACCGGCGACCGAGGACAGGATCTTGTTCTCGGAGAGCCGGAACGACGCCAGGACGATGCCGAGCACGATGGCTATGGACATGGCCACCGCTGTCAACAGCAGAGTGCGGCCGAGGCCGGCCATGATCTGCGGGTGGAACAGGTAGTGCCAGACCACCGGCCACTCGTAGTTCTTGTTGGTGATGAGCGAATGGCAGAGCATCACCACCAGGAGCACAAGAACGCCCGCCGCGACGGTGCGACCATGGTGCCGAAGTGGCACGGTCTCCTTCGCCAGCGTTTCCTCGTCCGGCGTCAGCGTAGAAGTGGTCCCGCCTGGCGCCCGTGAGTTGCTCGAATCCGCTTCTGATCTGTCCATGCCGGATCACTCCTCTAGCGTGGGCCGCATTCAGTTCTCTACCGGGGGGATGACCTCGGACTTCTTGACCGCGCCCAGGCCCAGGTTCTGCTCGTTGAGGATGCGTTGCAGGCCTCCCGTCTCGATGAGCTTGTTGGTGGCGGCCTCGAAGGCTTTGGCCATCTCCGCCGTGTACGCGTTGTTCGGGAGGACGAAACCGGTCTTGATCTCAGGGCCGAAGCCCATCTCCGTGACCTTGAACTTGCCCTTCGACTGCTTGACGGAGTAGGCGACCTGGCTGCCGCTGGCGAGGTTGGCGACGATTCGCCCCTGGCTGAGCGCCAGGTTCACCGTGGCCTGATCGGCGAAGGTCTTCACGGTCAGCGGGTCCTTACCGGCCGTCTCGCAACCGGTGGCCAGTTTGTTGGCCAGGGCTGCCTCGGACGACCCCAGCGACGCGCCGACGACCAGGCCGCAAGTGTCGAGCGGGTCCTGGAACTTCGCGTACTTGGAGTCCGCCTTCACCATGAACGCGTCACGTGAGACGTGATTGACGACGAACCTCACGACCTTGGTCCGATCGTCCGTCACATTGATCTCGCCCGTGGCCGCGTCGTAGCGCCCTGCCTGGAGACCTGGGATCACGCCGTCGAACGGGATGATGGTGAACTTCACCTTCAGGCCGAGCAGCGCGGCGGTCTCGCGGGTGATCTGGATGTCCCAGCCGGTGGGTTCGCCACCACCCGGCGGCACCATCACGGCCGGCGCGTAGACGGCCGCGGCCACCGTGATCGTGCCTTTGTCCCGGACGGCCTTGGGCAGCATCTTGGCCAGCCCGTCATCCTGGCTCGGCACGTTGACGGCGGATTTGCTCTCGTTGAGTGACGCGCCACAGGCTGACGCTCCCAGCACCGTGCCGAGCAGTGCCACGGCCGTCGTGGCCTTCATGAGCGGAATCGAGGTACGAATGTTCATGGTGCTTCTCCTGAGGCCGGGTTCCGGTGGGAAGTGCTGACCACGTTGTGCATGACATGCTTGGTCCGCGAGTAGTCGTCGAGTGCGTAGATGGACAGGTCGCGGCCATAGCCGGAACCCTTGAAGCCGCCCCAGGGGACCTCGTTGGCGAGCACGAGGTGGCAGTTCACCCACACCGTGCCCGAGTCGAGCCGCGCGGCGAGGCCGTGGCTGCGCCGGGCGTCGTTGGTCCAGACCGAGGCGGACAGGCCATAGGGCACGTCGTTGGCGCGCCTGATGGCCTCTTCCTCGTCGAGGAACGTCTCCACCGTCACCACCGGCCCGAAGATCTCCTCGCGGGCGCACTCCGCACCTTCGGGGACGTCCACCAGGACTGTCGGTGCGATGAAATACCCCCGCTCCTCCAGCGGCCCGCCCCCGATGACGGCCCGGACACCGGCGGCCTGGGCACGCTCGAGGTACCCGGTAACCCGGTCGTAGTGGTCGCGCGAGATCATCGGGCCGATCTCGACGTCCTCACCGGCCCCGGGCTCGCCGACGACCAGCGTCGACACTTCGTTCACCAGCAGGGCGACGAACGTCTCGGCGACCGACTCGTGCACCAGGACGCGGCATGCGGCGCCGCACTCCTGTCCCGAGTTCCAGAACGCCGCCGTACGCAGGCTCGCGGCGGCTGCCGCGAGGTCGGCGTCGGGCAGGATGACGACCGGGGCCTTGCCACCGAGCTCCAGGTGGACCCGCTTGAGCGACTCGGCGGCGCCGCGGGCGACCGCTCGACCGCTGCGGACCGAACCGGTCAGGGCGATCATGGCGATGTCCGGGTGCTCGGCCAAGCGCGCGCCCACCACGGGACCGAGGCCGGCGACCACGTTGAGCACGCCGGGGGGCAGCACGTCGGCCAGCAGTTCGGCGAGTTTCAGGGTCGTCAGGGGCGTCTGCTCCGACGGCTTGACCACCACGGTGTTCCCGGCGGCGAGGATGGGGGCGATCTTCCACGCCGCCATGAGCAGCGGATAGTTCCACGGTGTCACCACGCCGACGACGCCCAGGGGCTCGCGCAGGATGACGGACAGGTGGCTCTCGGCGTAGGTCCCGGCCGCCTGGGACGTCGGGGCGCGCAGGGCCCCGGCCATGAACCGGAACGTGTCGACCGTGTTCTCGACATCGTCGCGGGCGACCATGACGGGCTTGCCGGTGTTGGCCGACTCCAGCTCGGCGAGCAGGCCGGCGTGCTCACCGATGCGGTCGGCCACCCGGTGCAAGGTCTGGGACCGCTCTTTGGGGGTCAACGCGGCCCAGTCCCGCGCGGCCTCGCGGGCCGCGGAGACCGCCAGGTCGACGTCCTCGGCGGAGCCCGCCGGAACGCTCGCGAGGACCTGCTCGGTGCAGGGATCGATGACCTCGAGAACCTCGGCGGAGCGGGTGGCCCGGAACCTGCCGCCGATGAACACTCCCTGGGCGGGGAGGTCGCCAACGGTCGTGGAGCGGTCGCCTGCCTCGCCGCGGCGTACCGTCACGGCCGGGGTGCGGGCGGTCGTGCTCATCGCGTCATCCCCTCCGAGACGGGCGCCGCGCGCAGGGACTTGGCGAGGGACGAGATCGCGGCGAGGGTGGCCGGGTCGACGTCGTGGACCGGCTCCCGAGGAGTGCCGGCCGGGAAACCGAACTCGCGCAGCGCCGCCTTGACGGCCGCGATGAACGGCCCGGAGAGCATGGCGTCGATGAGGGGGTAGACGCGGTCCCACTGCGCCCGCGCGCTCACCAGATCCCCCGAGCGAACCGACGTGTAGACCGACACCAGCTCGGCGGGGATCACGTTGGCGGTACCCGCCACCGCCCCAGCGGCGCCTTCGACGAAGGCTGCCAGGCAGAGGCTGTCCCAGCCCACGAACGTGGAGATCACGTCGCCGTGGTGATGGATCAGCTGCGCCGCCTGGCTCATGTCGCCGCTGGTGTCCTTGATGTAGGCGATGTTGCCGACCTCGGTCGCCAACCGCCGGACCAGGTCGGGGGCCAGGTTCACGCCCGTGGCCACCGGGAGGTTGTAGAGCATCACCGGGACCTGCACCGAGTCCGCCACGCGCCGCAGGTAGTCGAGCGTCTCGGGGACGGTCAGCGCTTCGTAGTAGGGGGCGACCACCATCAGCACGTCGGCCCCGGCACGCTGCGCGTGCTTCGACAGCTCGATGGCCTCGACCGCGCTCATGGCACCGGTCTGCGCCACGACCGGCACCCGGCCGGCCGTCTGGTCGATGACCGTCTCGACGAGCAGGCGCCGCTCGTCACCCGTCATTGAGGCGAACTCGCCGGTCGATCCGCCCGCCACGACACCGCCGACACCGCCGTCGATGTTGCGGTCGACCAGTTGGCGCAGCCGGGCCTCGTCGAGCCGGCCCTCGGGGGTGAACGGAGTGGCGAGGGCGGTCACGACCCCGCTGAGTGGTGTGGACATGGTTCCTTCCTGGCCCGGGTTCGGCTTGCTGTGCACGACTGTCTCGGTCATCGGGTTCCGCCCTCGAGGTCGACGTGGCTGTGCCGAGTGCCCGGTCCAGCCACGATCGGGCTGCTGTCACGGTCGGCGAGAAGGTCCTGGGCGTGACGGGCCGCCGTGAAGCCTGTCTGGATGGCGGTCTCGGTGTAGAGGGTGCCGAGGTAGTCGCCGGCCAGGAACACCCGTCCGGTCGGCCGGGTGAGGGCCGGTTGGATGGCTCCGCGGCCCGGGAAGCAGTACGGCGCGCCTTCGGGCCAACGCTGGACCTCGGCCTCGGCGACCGAGTCACCCAGACCCGGCAGGATCTGGTCGAGATCGTCGATGTAGCGGCGGAGCACTTCCTCGTCGCTCTGGTCGAGCAGCGTCCGCGCCAGGCCGGCCGGGGAGAAAGCCATCAGGCTGCTGCCGGGCCGGCGCTCGGACTCGGCTCCGCGTACGACGTTGGACATGTTGAGCAGGACGTTGAACGCGCGCTTGGGCGTGGCGATCGCGTACGCGTCGTCCCACCGCTGCGGCGTCGTCTCGTTCGTACGGAAGGCGGCACTGACGTAGGGCCCGTAGATCACCTTCGAGAGCGCTTCCCGAGTCTCCCGCTCGAGGTCGACGGCGACGCGGTGGCTCACGGTCGCCGGGGTCGCGAGCACTACGCAGCGCGCCTCGACCTCCCGGTCCTCACCACCCTGGGAGTAGCGGACGACGACAGAGGACTTCTTGTTCACCACCTCGACGACACCGGCGCCGAGCTGCACCTTGTCCCCGAGGGCGGCCGCGATGGTCTCGGTGAGGGTGGAGGGGCCGCCGGCGATGTTCCTGCCGAGCCCCTCTCCGATGTTCCAGACCAGGCTGAAGTAACCGACCCCGGCACCGGCCGAGATCTCGTCCGGGTCGGCCGCGGAACGCGACACGGTGGGCTTGAAGAGCGCCTCGGCGTCCACGGGCAGGTCGCCGACGAAGTCGGCGAAAGTACGGTCGTTGAGGAAGTCGTAGACCCGCTGCTGACGCGTGGCCTCGTCCTCCCCCGGACGGAGTCCGACGATCCTGGCGTAGCGCAGGACCGCGAGCCCCACCTTGCTCCCGGCCTTGAGAAGGGCGACACGGGAGGACCACGGCATCGGGATGCGGAACGGATAGGTCTCCACCCGTCCACCGAGCAGGAGCCGGCCGTTCATGGCGAGCCCGGTCAGAGCGCCCGGAATGGGGAGCGCGGCGACGCCGGTCTCTTGAAGCAGCGTGTCGGTGCCGGATCTGACGCCGGCGAAGACGTGCCCGCCCCAGTTCAAGTAGTACTGGCCACGCCGCTCGGAGCGGATCCGGCCGCCGATCCGGTCGCTCGACTCGAGCAGGACCACATCGTGGTGCCGAAGCCTCCATCCGGCGGTCAGGCCGGCGAGACCGCCTCCCACGATGACGGCATCTCTCACTTTGGGCTCCTTCTGCTGCCGCGGGGATGCGCGAGTGTTTGCGCGAGACCGCGAGCTGCCTGGCTCAGCGGTTGTGTCTCCTGTCGCCCATCGCGCCGGAGACGCCCGAGGTCCATTGAGACGTGACCTGGCTTACATTAGGATGTGATCACAGATCATACAAGCCCTCGGGTAAAAGTTTTGAAGGGAGCCAGGGGTCCTTGATCAGCGAAGACACCGAGCGTTCTGCCAGGTTCACAGACCCGGCATGAACGCCGCGGAGGGCCAGGAGCGGGCTACCGCCGGTCGTATGCTGTGGACGCCCGCACGTGACGAGTGGAAGGAGATGGAGGAGCGAGCCTTGATGGATCGGCCCCTCGCACGCCATGTCTCTACCGAAGCTTGAAGAACCATCTCTGCTGACCGATCAGGTATTCAAAGCCATCCGCACGGCGATCATGAACGGCGAGATGCCGGCGGGCTATCGGCTGCGGATCCGTGACCTCGCCGCACAGGTCGGCACCAGCGTCATGCCGGTGCGCGAGGCGATTCGGCGACTCGAAGAAGCCGGCCTGGCCGAACGGGTGCCGCACAAGGGCGCCGTGGTCAAAGGCCTGGGTCTCACGGAGCTGGCCCATCTGTACGACGTGCGCCGGCTCATGGAGGTCGAGGCGGCGCGGCTCGGCGCGCAGAGCATCGAGCCGGCCGACGTCGACAGGATGCAGCAGGAGTACGACCAGATGCGCGCCGCGATCGACGCGGAGCAGGCGATCGCCGTGCTGGACCACGATGAGGCTCTGCTCACCATTCTCTATCAGGCGTCGGGCAACCCCGTCCTGGTCAGCACGATCCAGGCCCTCTGGGAGCGGTGCCGGTCGTACAAGATCGTGGGTGCTCGCGCGACGCTGACGGCGGACGACAAGACGCCCCTGTGGTCGTTCCAGGCACAGCTCCTGGAGGCCGCGCGGAACAACGAGCCGGGGTTAGCGGCCAGGGTCAACAACGAGTCCCTGCTCAACGCCACCGCTCGAATACGTGACCAGCTCGCGGTGGAAACCGCGGCCGGCAAGGGCGTCCCGCTCCGTGGATCCTCCTCCACCGGCCTGACTCCCATCGCTGCCGACGGCCGGCCACTCAGCGCGGAATGACGGTGCGCCGGCCCCACAAGCATCGGGCGTGCGCCTGGTGGTAGGGCTTGCTCCCCATTGAAGCCGTGTCAGCGGGCCTGCTCGCCGGCGTACTCACGCATCGCGTCGAGGAGCCAGCGTGCGATGTAGTCGGCGAAGGAGGAGCGCGGGAGGACCCGGTACGCCGCCGGGCCGGTCTGCCACAGCAGCACCGGGATCCTGGCCAGGGTCGTCGACACGGCTGAGCCGGGGCCGAAGGCCCGCGGGTGCAGGTCGGCAGGGCAGCCTTTCTCCAGCACCTCCCGGGCCCGCTCGCCCGTCAGCGCGAGGACGGTGCGGTTCGCCGAGACGTCGACCACCTGGCCCCGGTCGGTGCCGAGCGCCGTCTCGAGCTGGTCGGCGAGCGCCACAGGGGCCGCGGTGGAGACGACGAGCCACTCGTCGGGGGCCAGCCACAGCGCGGCGTGGCGGCCCACGGCCGCGACCTCGCCGCAGCGCCGCGGCAGTTCGAGGTCCAGCACCCGGCCGATCCGGTCGGCCGCGGCCGATCCGGGCCCGACCCGGACGGAGACCATGCTGAGGAACGGCCCCTCGGCCAGCGCCACCGCCTCGCCCGAGCCGGTGGCGAGGGCGTCGGTCAGATGGGCGAGCGGGCTGCGGCGCAGTGCCTCGAGCTGGGGGGTGGGGTCAGCCATCGCGCCGGCTCCCTTCGGGGTCGTAAAGTACGGAAGAGGTCACTTCGACCTCAACGGTCCGGTCACCGACCGGAGCGAGGAGCACCTCGCCGATCCGGTTGCGGCCGTCGGCGATCAGCGCCAGCCCGAAGGGCCGGCCGAGCGCCTCGCTGTGGTAACTCGAGGTGACGTGGCCGAGCATCGGCACAGGCACGTTCTCGAGCGGGGTGCCGAGGGCGACCAGCTGGGTGCCCTCGGGCAGCCGCGTCTCGCGGTCGACGGGCAGCACGCCCACCAGGTGCTTGCGGTCGGGGCGGGCCGTGTCGGCCCGGAGGAAGGACCGTTTGCCGATGAAGTCCTTGACCTTCGACACGACCCACTCCATACCGGCATCCTGCGGTGTGACCGTGCCGTCGGTGTCCTGGCCGATGATCGGATAGCCCTTCTCGGCGCGGAGCACGTGCATGGTCTCGGTGCCGTACGGGGTGATGCCGAGGTCCGCGCCGGCGGTGTGGATCTCCTCCCAGACGGCTTGGCCGTACCATCCGGACACGTTGACCTCGAAGGCGAGCTCGCCGGAGAACGAGATCCGGCAGATGCGGGCCGGGACACCCGAGGCCAGCACGGTCTCGCGGAAGGTCATGAACGGGAACGCCTCGTTGGAGGCGTCGAGGTCGGGCGCGACCCGGCCGATGACCTCACGGGACCTCGGCCCGACGACGGCGACGGTGGTCCACTGCTCGGTGACCGAGGTCACCGTGACGTCGAGGCCGGGCCATTCGGTCTGGAGGAAATCCTCCAGGTGGTCCAGCACCGCCGCGGCGTTGCCGGTGGTGGTGGTCATGAAGTAGCGGTCGTCGGCCAGCCGTACGGTGACGCCGTCGTCGAAGATCATCCCGTCGGGCTTGCACATGACCCCGTAGCGGGCCGAGCCGACAGGCAGCTTCTTGAAGGCGTTGGTGTAGACCCGGTTGAGGAACTCGCCGGCGTCCGTGCCCCGCACCTCGATCTTGCCGAGGGTGGAGGCGTCCATCATGGCGACACCGGTACGCGCGGCGCGGCACTCGCGGGCGACGGCGTCGTCCATGCTCTCGCCGGCCCGCGGGTAGTACCACGGGCGCAGCCACTGCCCCACGATCTCGAACTCCGCGCCCTGGGCGACATGCCAGGAGTGCACTGGCGTGGTGCGCTTCGGGTCGAACAGGTCGCCCCGCTCGCGCCCGGCGAGGGCGGCGAAGGAGACGGGAGCGTACGGCGCGCGGTAGGTGGTCGTGCCGATCTCGCCGATGCCCGGGCCCGAGCCATCGGGGCCGCCCAGGGCCGCGGCGATGACGCCGAGGGTGTTCACGCCCGAGGTCTTGCCCTGGTCCGCGGCGGTGCCGACGGAGGTGTAGCGCTTGATGTGCTCGACGCTGCGCAGCCCGGCTCCGGTCGCCCGCAGGACGTCCGCGACGGTCTGGTCGCGCTGCAGGTCGACGAAGTGCTCCTCCCAGGAGTCGGTGGGGCCGGGCACCAGCCAGACCTGCTTCACCTCGCCGTAGGCCGTTCCCCCGGCGCCCGCGGGCGTGACCGGCGAGGCGGTGAAACCGGCCGCGGTGGCCGCGCGCGCACCGGCCTCGCCGCCCTCGCGCAGGGCTCCGGCCAGCTCGAAGGTGCCGTTGGCCGCGCCGGCGACCTGCTGGTTCTTGACGAGGGCGGCGGGCACGAAGGCCGCGAGGGTGTCGTCCCATCGTGTCGTGCCCTGGCGCTGGCTGTGGAGGTGGACGACCGGGGACCAGCCGCCGGAGACGGCGAGCACGTCGCACTCGATGGTCTCGCCGGCGTCGGTGATGACGGCGGTGAGCCGGTCCTCGCCGACCGTGTGGCTGAGGAACGGGCCGGTGCGGGCGTCGAGCACGGCGGCGACCTCGACCCCGGCGGAGCGGAGGTCCTCGACGAGCGGCGCGGTGGAGTCGTTGGTGGTCGCCACCACGACGCGCGCCCCCGGGCGGACGGCGTACCGGTTGAGGTAGGTGCGTACCGCGCCGGCCAGCATCACGCCGGGGCGGTCGTTGCCGGCGAAGACGATCGGCCGCTCGTGAGCGCCGGTGGCGAGCACGACCTGCCGGGCCCGCACGTGGTGCAGCCGCTGCCGCGACACCTCTTCGGGAGCCGCACGCCCGAGGTGGTCGGTGCGCTGCTCGACGGCGAGCAGGTAGTTGTCGTCGTAGGAGCCGAAGGCGCTGGTGCGTGTGAGCACGCTGACTTCTGGCAGCGACGCCAGCTCCTGGGCGACCTCGGCCACCCATGCGAGCGCGGGCCGCCCGTCGACGGTCTCGCCGCTCGCGGAGAGCAGCGAGCCGCCCGGCTCGGGCTGGTCGTCGATGAGCACCACCCGGGCCCCGGAGCGGCCGGCGGCCAGCGCGGCGCACAGGCCCGCCGGGCCGGCGCCGACGACGAGCACGTCGGCGTGGGTGAAGCGCTTGTCGTAGCCCGCGGTGTCGGGCGTCGGGTCGAGCACGCCGAGCCCGGAGAGGGTGCGGGCCGAGAGCCCGTCGACGAGCGGCCGGACGGTGGCGGGCACCATCGGCTCGGAGATCTCGGCGCCGACCTGCAGCAGCGCGTTCGGCTCCTCCACCCCGGCCGAGAAGATGCCCCGTGGGCGGCCTTGGTAGATGGAGTCGCCGACCCTGATCCGGCCGGCCGCGAGGAGCGCCGACGCGACGGTGTCGCCGGGGTGGCCGGCGTAGTCCTGCCCGTCGACGGTGAAGGTGAGCACCTGGCCGCGGTCGATCCGGCCGCCGGCGGCGAGGCGGTTGGTCCGGCTCATCGGGACGCTCCCGTGTAGGTCTCGAGGATCTCGTAGCTGCGGGTGTCGCGGACGGCGTTGAACCACTTGCGGCAGCCGACGTTGTGCACCCACCGCTCGCGGAAGCGGCCCGCGGGATTGTCGCGATAGAAGAGGTACGACGCCCACTCCTCGTCCGACAGCGCCGACGGGTCCTCGGGGTAGGCGACGTGGGCCTGTCCGCCGTACTGGAACTCGGTCTCGTCGCGGGGCCCGCACCACGGGCACGTGATCAGCAGCATGGCGATTCCTGGTCTGCGCGGCTAAGGGGTCAGTGGGCGACGGCGGCGGCGCCGTGCTCGTCGATGAGGGCGCCGGTGACGAAACGGTCCAGCGCGAACGGACGGTTGAGCTCGTGCGGCTCGCCGGTGGCCATGGTGTGGGCGAGGGCCCATCCGGCGGCGGGCGTGGCCTTGAAGCCACCGGTTCCCCAGCCGCAGTTGACGTAGAGGCCCTCGACCGGGGTGCGGCCGATGATGGGCGAGGCGTCCATGGTGACGTCGACGATGCCGCCCCAGGTGCGCAGCACGTGGGCGCGGGCGAAGATCGGGAAGAGCTCCACCGCGGCGGCCATCTGGTGCTCGATCACGTGGAACGAGCCGCGCTGGCCGTAGCCGTTGTAGGAGTCGACACCGGCGCCCATCACCAGCTCGCCCTTGTGCGCCTGCGAGACGTAGACGTGCACGTGGTTGGACATGACCACGGTGGGATGGACCGGCTCGTAGAGTTCGGAGACCAGCGCCTGCAGCGGGTGGGACTGGATCGGCAGGCGGAAGCCGGCGAGTTCGGCGAGCACGCTGCTGTGGCCGGCGGCGGCGAGGCCGACGGTTCCGGTGGCGATCCGGCCGCGGGTGGTCTCGACGCCGACCACGCGGTCACCGTCCTTGGCGAAGCCGGTGACCTGACAGTTCTGGATCAGGTCGATGCCCATGCGGTCACAGGCGCGGGCGAAGGCCCAGGCGACGTGGTCGTGCTTGGCGATGCCGGCGCGCGGCTGGTAGGTGGCGCCGAGCACCGGGTAGCGCACGTTCTGGGACACGTTGACGATCGGGCAGATCTTGGCGACCTCCTCGGGGGAGAGCCACTCCGCGTCGACGCCGTTGAGCTTGTTGGCCTCGACCCGGCGCACGCTCTCGCGGACGTCGGAGAGGGTGTGGGCCAGGTTGAGAACGCCGCGCTGACTGAACAGGAAGTCGTAGTCGAGCTCCTCCGGCAGCCCCTCCCAGAGCTTGAGCGCGCGCTCGTAGATCGCCGCGCTCTCGTCCCAGAGGTAGTTGGAGCGGATGATCGTGGTGTTGCGGGCCATGTTGCCGCCGGCCAGCCACCCCTTCTCGAGCAGGGCGACGTTGGTGAGGCCGTGGTTCTTGGCCAGGTAGTACGCCGTGGCGAGCCCGTGCCCGCCGCCACCGACCACAACGGCGTCGTAGGACGGCTTCGGGTCGGGGTTGCGCCAGAGGAAGTCCGGGTGCTCCGGGAGCAGGTCGGCCATCTCAGGCCCCCGATCCGGCCAGGGGAGCCAGGTTCGGGTAGAGCGGGAACGCCGCTGCCAGCTTCTCCACGCGGGCGCGGAGTGCCGCGATGTCGGCATCCGGCAGTTCGGGGGCCAGCGCCGCGGCGATGACGTCGGCCACCTCGGCGAACGCGGTCTCGTCGAAGCCACGGGTGGCCAGCGCGGGCGTGCCGATCCGCAGGCCCGAAGAGACCATCGGCGGACGCGGGTCGAAGGGGACGGCGTTGCGGTTGACGGTGATGCCGACCCGGTGGAGGCGGTCCTCACCCTGCTGGCCGTCCAGGGCGGAGTGGCGCAGGTCGACGAGCACGAGGTGGACGTCCGTGCCGCCGGTGAGCACGGTGGCGCCGGCCGCGGCGACGTCCTGGCCGAGCAGCCGCTCGGCCAGGATCCGGGCGCCGGCCAGGGTGCGCTCCTGACGCTCACGGAACTCGGCGGACGCGGCGATCCCGAAGGCCACCGCCTTGGCGGCGATGACGTGCTCGAGCGGTCCGCCCTGCTGACCGGGGAAGACGGCGCTGTTGATCTTCTTGGCCAGCTCGGCCTTGCTGAGGATCACCCCGCCGCGCGGCCCGCCGAGGGTCTTGTGGGTCGTGGTCGTGACGACGTCCGCGTACGGCACGGGGCTCGGGTGGAGACCCGCGGCGACCAGCCCGGCGAAGTGGGCCATGTCCACCATCAGGTAGGCGCCCACGAGGTCGGCGATCCGCCGGAACTCGGCGAAGTCCAACTGGCGCGGGTACGCCGACCAGCCGGCGACGATCATGCGCGGCCGGTGCTCCACGGCCAGCCGCTCCACCTCCGCCATGTCGACCTGGTGGTCGGATTCGCGCACGTGGTAGGGCACGACGTTGTACAGCTTGCCGGAGAAGTTGAGCCTCATGCCGTGGGTGAGGTGGCCACCGTGCGCCAGGTCGAGGCCGAGGATGGTGTCGCCGGGATCGAGCAGGGCGACCATCGCGGCCGCGTTGGCCTGTGCCCCCGAATGAGGCTGCACGTTGGCCGCCTCCGCCCCGAACAACGCCTTGACCCGGTCGATCGCGAGTCGCTCGATCACGTCTACGTGCTCGCAGCCTCCGTAGTAGCGCCGGCCCGGATAGCCCTCGGCGTACTTGTTGGTCAGGACCGAGCCCTGCGCCTGCATCACGGAGATCGGAGCGAAGTTCTCCGAGGCGATCATCTCCAGCGTCGACTGCTGGCGAACCAGTTCGTCGTCAATGGCCTTCGCGATCTCAGGGTCCACATCGGCGATCGGTGAACTGAGGACACGTTCGGCACGATTCATGGACAGCCTCCGTGACATACATCTGATATATCAAGCGTCTGTTACGCTAGACACCATGACGTCCACTGTCAACCACCAGGCACAGACTCCCGGCCTGGTAGGGGGTCCGGCGAGCTCATCGTCGATGTCCGACCAGGCCTATCGGGAGATCCGCGACCGGCTGGTGATGCTGGACATCCGGCCGGGCGCACCGATCAACGAGCAGCACCTCGCCCTCGAGCTCGGGCTTGGCCGAACGCCGGTCCGCGAGGCGCTGAAGCGGCTCGAGACCGACCGGCTGGTGGTCGCGTTCCCGCGTCGGGGGACCTTCGCCACCGAGGTGCACATCACCGACCTCGCCCATATCTCGGAGGTCCGGCTTCTCCTGGAGCCGGCCGCCGCGGCTCACGCGGCGAGACGAGCCCGCCCCGCCGAGCGCGAGATCCTGACCGCCCTGGCGGACAGCGTGGCCGAGCTGGATACGGCCGCGATCCCGTCCAGGGAGCTCATACGTGCGGACCTGAAGATCCACCGCGCGGTCTACGACTCAACCCACAACCCCCACCTGCAAGACACTCTGCTCCGGTACGACAATCTCGCCACCCGCATCTGGTGCCTGCTGCTCGACCAGATCCCAGAGATCGCCACGCACATCCAGGGGCACGGACCCTTGCTACGAGCCATCGTCGCCGGCGACGCCGACGGCGCGGCATCGCACGCCCGGGACCACGTCGAGGGCTTCGAGCAACAGGTGCGCACCCTGCTGTAGCCGCCGGCGGCGTTTACCACGGAACCCGCCGGACGCTCCTTCAGTCGGCGACGAGCCGGGTTTGGTCGGCCTGCTCGCGCTGGCGCCGCAGCTCGTAGGTGCCCGGTGCGATGCCGGTGAAGGCGTGTTCGGGGTGGGCGAGGTAGGCGGTCGCCTCCTCCGCGACGGTCAGCACACCGAGCACCAGTCCGGCGGCGGTGCGCTCCGGAGCGAAGAACGCCTTGCCGGTGGCTAGCAGGAGGTGGGTGTTGGCCCCGGCCTCACCGCGGACGATCGGAACGCCGGTCTCGGGGACGGGGGTGCGGGCCGGTTCCCGGTTGGCCGGTACGACGGCGACATCGCCCTGGAACTGCAGGCCGGACAGGATGGGGATCTCGGCCTGCCGGTCGAGGTGCTCGTCGATGGTGACGCCGAAGATGGCGATGGCCTGTTCGATGGTGGGCATCTTCTCGGGCTCCTAGGATCGTCGTTGGGCCGTGGTGTACTGCGCCGAGGTGAGGCCGTAGGTCCAGGCGGCGGCCTCAAGGGGGTCGGTGCAGTCGGCGGGCACGGTGAGGCCGAAGCGGCGGCGGGTGCCGTCCCGTTCGACGGTGCCGTTGGTGCACAGCAGGACCCGCACGTGTGTGGTGTAGATGTCCGCGGGGACGTCGTGCAGGGTGAGGGTCTGACCGGGATTGCCGGGGTCGGGTACGGCGGGACCGACCTGGGCGAGGCGGGCCTCGGCGATGAAGCGGTCCCAGCCGCGGCGTTCGATGGCGCAGCGGCGGATCTCGGCATTGGTCTCGCGGAGGATCTCGTCGGCGGTGAGGGTGTCGTCGATGACGGCCTGGGTGACGTGGGTGCCGTGCCAGAAGTACAACCCGAACCCGTCGGCCCAGCCGACCGCGGGGCCGTCGGCGCGGTGCGGCCGGTGTGTGGCCCGGTCGTCCTCACCGACCTGCTCGAGGTGCAGCTCGGCCGGGCGCGGACAGAGCATGACGAAGTCGAGGAAGGGCCACCACCACCAGCCGGCCGGCGCGAATCGCGCCGCGGCCTGCTCCGCGAGGATCCACCACGACCGGTCCTCCTCCAGCGGCGGGACCGCGTCCTGCCTGAGGCGGTCGACCAGGGTCAGCCAAATGTCGGACCGCTGGCACGCCAGGTGGGCCCGCCACAGCCGGCGCACCTCGCCGCGGATCGTATCCTGTCGCGGGCCGCCCACCGCCGCGTCCACCGCTGCCCGCACGGCCGTGTCCGATGCTCTGGCGACCGTGGCCAACGCGCCGGTGGGCACCTGCCGGATCTCCTCGCGGGCGGGCGTGACGTGCGCCGGGTCCCGCACCGCCGAGACCATCGCGGCGTGCATCGTCGAGGAGATCTGGGTGTGCAGGGCGGTGGCCGCCGCGCCGTGCACCGGATCGCTCACCGCGCCGCCGGCCGCGGCCTGGACGGCGGCGCGCACGGCGTGGCCGACGGTCTCGCCGGCGGTGTCGTCCACCACGCGGTAGACGGAGTCCAGGACGCGGTTGTTGCGGTGGCCGGTGCTCAGGCAGGCGGCGATCGGTGCGGCGAACGCGCCGGCGAGTGGTGAGGACACCCACACGAGCCGTTCCGGGAACGGGACCCCGATCTCCTGGTAGCAGGCGCGGGCGGCGGACTCCCACGCCCGCCTCTCGGCGGCAGTGTCGTCCCGGTCGCGCTCGGCCCGGGGCGTACGCGGCGCCTCCCGCTCGCCGGGCGTCGAACGGGCTGGATCCGGTGGATGCACGGTGGAGACCTCCAACTGAAGCGGGCCTCTTGACTCCGCCCGAGGACGCCGCGATGTACACCGGGCCGCGTGGGGGCTGTCCACGTCAGCGATCATGTACCTGGCGCAGCACGATACCTGCCCGCGAGGTCACTCGGGGTCCGTTTGCTGATGGTGTGTGGCGCCTTGACACATCTGCCGATCTCCGTACATTCGTACGAATGCAAGTGACCGCCGTCGAAGACGCGTTACGCGCTCATCCCGATGACCTCGCCTCGTGGTGGGCCTACAGCGACTGGCTGCTGGAGCAGGGCGACGCCAGAGGCACGCTGATCCGCCTCGAGCAGCGCCTGGCGCATACCCGCCCCGCCGATCGCCCAGCCGTGGAGCGTGAGATCGCCGACCTCGTCGCGGAGCACGAGGACGGATGGGGCGACGGGTTGCCGGCGACGGCGCGTGTGCTGGCGCGCCGGTACGGCTTCGCCGCCGAGGTGGCCGTTCCGTGGTCGGACGATGTCCGCGAGGTCGTGGAGCAGGTGCTGCGCGGCCGGTTCGTCACCACGCTGAGAATCGCGCTGGACGCGGAGACCGACGAGGATGACGACTGGGACGAGGACGAGTGGGAGAACGGCCCGGGGGCCGAGGCGGGCTCCGGGCGCGTGGACACGCAGGTTTTCGACGGACTGGATGTCGGGCGACTCGTCCGGCTTGACCTCTCCTATCTGGATCTCGGCTCCGACGGCGCCGAGATCCTCGCCGCCTCGCTCCGTACGGACCGGCTGCGGGCGCTGGAACTGCGGTACTGCCGTATCGGCGACGCCGGTCTGGCGGCCCTCGCGGCGTCCCCGTACCTGGGCGGACTGCGCCACCTGCATCTGCAGCGCAACAGGGTGACCGCCGAGGGCGTGCGCTCCCTGCATGGGTTCCCGGAGCTGACCGAGCTCGACCTGCGGTACAACGACATCGGCGAGGCGGGTGCGGAGGCCCTGCTCGCCGCCCCGTTCGTCGGATCCCTCACGCGGCTGTGGCTGTACGACTCCGATGTGGGCCAGGACGGTGTGCGGAAACTGGCGCATGCCGCGAATCTTCCGTCGGAGCTGCGCGGTTTGTGGAGGTGCATGTGAGTATCGAGCTTCGGGATCGGTTCTTCGTCCTGTCGACCGGGGATGTGCCCGCCGAGGAGGCCGCCCGGTATCGGGCGGAGGTGGACGCGACCGACGCCGAGCCGGCCGCGACGGTGGACGGATTGGACATCTCCTGGCATCCGTCGGCGCGGTTCAAGGCGGTGCGGTTCATCGATGCCGAGCGCATCGACGAGCGGGTGCGGGATCTGTTCGCCCGGCCGAGCGCGGACGTGCCGTACCTGGCGGCGGTGTTCGTGGATCCGCACGAGTTGTCGTTCCGCACGTTCGAGAACATCGTCCCGCTGGACCGCCTGTTCGAGGACGTGCCGTTGGAGGCGGAGCCGGCCGGGTGGGCGGAGCACGCGGAGGGGGTGTTCTCGTTCGCGCTGCGGATGCCGGCGCAGGCTCAGGCCCGGCTGGCGCAGCTGGACGAGTTGAACCTGTACGTGCCGCCGCTGAACGCCGCGTCCCGGGGTGGTCAACGGTTCATCTTCCACTCGGCGCTGCTGGCCGAGGCGTTGACCGCGGCGGTGGCCGACGCGTTGCCGCTGGCGACGGCAGAGGGGTTCTCGCATGTGAACCCGGTGTTCAGGTGCAACCGGTTCGAGCCCGGTGACGCGAACTTCCACCGGCACCGGGACACGCCGTACTTCGACGCGGCACGGCGGCACATCTCCCGGTACACGGTGCTGCTGTACCTGACCGGTGGCACGGGGTCGCCGGCGCTGGACCTGGTCGGCGGTGCCGCGCTCAGCGAGATCGGCGACTTCACGTGTGTGATCTTCGATCAGCGGTACGAGCACGAGGGCGCCCCCTACCGCGACGGCCGCAAGGTGTTCCTGCGAACCGAACTCATCTTCACCGCCGACGAGGTCACCGAGGCGCCGGAGATCGGTGAGCTGTTCAGCAAGGCGTGCTACCTGACCGGTGAGAGTGTGTTCGCGCCGGAGCTGGCCCGGCACGCCGACGCGTACTACAACCAGGTGGCGGCCGCCCACTGGAGCGGCTTGGGGGAGGGCCCCACCCGCGAGACCTTCGTGCACAAGGAGTTTCGCGGGGTGCACTTCGTGGCCAACGGCTACGACTTCTGGTTCGCCAAGACCGGCACGTTGTCGCTGGCGGAGTGCGCGGCGCTCACCCTTCTCGACTACTTCAACTGCAAGCTCGGCGACACCGCGTTCCGGGCGCTCTGCCGGACAGAGGTGATCGAGTCCGACAACGCCGGCTGGATCCCGGAGTTCCTGCGGGCCCGGCACAGCGGATCCGCCATGACGCGGGTGGACAAGTCCGCGTTCTTCCCCGAGCCGGAGCGGCCCAACGGCCCGATCTGCTGCCCGTTCCACGCCTCCGGACGCTACGACCCCACGCGCCACGACGAGATCATCGGGCTTTACGGCGAGGCGCAGTCCTTCGCCCAAGCGCACATCCTGCCCGCGCCGATCCTCATGCTCGGCGAGGACGTGGCCCTCGACCCGGACCAGTTCGTCGTCCAGGACAACCTCATCCACGTGCTCGGCAAGGACGCCCTCACGCCGGTGAACTTCGCCGCCTGCTGGAACGACGAATCCATCCCCGAGGACTACGTGATCGTCGCGGCCAAGGTCGGCGTGGCGCAGTTCCTCGTCCCACCGATCATCTACACCGAGTCCGCCGACTGCTACCACCTCACGTTCGACTTCTTCCGCAACTCCTGGATGGTCGACCACCGGCTGGCCACCATCCCCATCCCGCGGATCACCGAGGAGCAGTGGGCCGACCCGGACGAGAGCCGCGCCTGGCGGCGCTCGGTGGACGATTCCCTCATCGACGACGAGAACCCGCTGCCGCCCAGCGACCTGTGGGACGACGACGATGACGACTGGGACGACGAGGACGACTAAGCGACGAGGCTTTTCGTACGAGTTGCGGAGCCGCCCCTTTCGCCAGGCGTTTCGGAAGGTCATCCTGATGCCGACACGGCTGGGGGTGGTTTCCGATGGGGCGTACCGGTTGGGCGCGCCGGGTGGTGGTGCGGTCGCCGCGGCTGCCCTTGCTGTGCGGCCTGCTCGGTGTCTCGGGTGCGGTCGGTGCGGTGGTGGCCGGGGTCTGGCCGGCGGTGGCGGCGGTGGCCGGGCTGGCCGGTGGTGTGGGGCTGGCCGTGGCCGGGTTACGCCGTGTGGTGGTGACGCAGCAGGTCGAGTTGGACCGGCTCGGTGAGCTGGTCGAGCGGCGGGCCGAGCAGGTGACGGCGCTCAGCCATGAGCTGCGTACCCCGCTCAGCATGATCAAGGGCGCGGTGGACCTGCTCGGCGAGGAGAGCCCGGGGCCGCTGACGCCGGCGCAGAAGCGGTTCATCGCGATCGTGGACCGGCAGTGCGCGCAGGTCATCAACCTGTGCGAGAGCCTGCTCACCCAGGCCAAGATCGAGGCGGGCCTCTTCACCCCGCGCCTGGAGCAGGTGGACGTCTCGGTGGTCGCCCGTGACGTGGTCACCGCCATGCGGCCGCTGTGCGCGGAGCGGCGGCAGCGCATCAGCCTGGACACTCCTCAGGTCACGCCGCCCATCCCCGCCGATCCGACGCTGACCGCTCAGGCGCTGACCAATCTGCTGTCGAACGCCAGCCGGTTCACCAGCATGGGTGGCAGCATCGACGTAAGAGTGATGGCCATCGACACGGGGATCGCGGTGTACGTCACCGACGACGGCGCGGGAATGACCAAGGACCAGCGGCAGCGGCTGTTCCACCGGTTCGTCACGGGCCGGCCGCTGGCCGACGGGACCGGGCTGGGGCTGGTCATCACCAAGGCGATCGTCGAGCTGCACGGCGGGTCCATCATGGTGGACACCACCTCGATGCTCGGCACCACGTTCCTGTTCACCCTGCCGGCGCGGAAGGAGCCGCGTTGAGCACAGCGCTCGTCGTGGACGACGAACTGCAGATGACCATCATCGTGGAATTCGCCCTGACCACCCAGGGCTTCACCGTCCACACCGCGCACGACGGCGCGACCGCCCTGAACATCCTGCGTACGTGCGAGGTCGACCTGGTGGTGCTCGACGTGCTCATGCCCGCACTCGACGGGCTCACGCTCTGTGAGCGGATCCGCGCCAGGTCCGACGTCCCGATCATGCTGCTCAGCGCGCTCGGCCAGCAGGAGGACGTCATCGCCGGGCTGGAGCGGGGCGCGGACGACTACGTGACCAAGCCGTTCCACCCCCGTGAGCTCGCGCTGCGGGCGAAGGCGCTGGTCCGCCGCCGTCGGGGCGGCGAAGAGACGGTGCTGCGGGTCGGCGACATGGTCGTCAACCTGGACCGGCACACGGTCACGATCTCCGGGCGGCGGCTGGAGCTGCCGTTCACCGAGTTCAGGCTGCTCGCCCATCTCGCGGAGCATCGGGGCACCCCGCAACCGTGGCAGGCGCTCCTCCGCACGGTGTGGGGCGCCTCCGACGTGTGGGGCGGCCGCGACGTGGTCAAGACCGGGGTGTACCGGCTGCGGTCCCGGCTGGCCACGCTCGACGCCGCGCATTACGTGCAGACCGTGCGCAACGTCGGCTATCTGATGCCCGATCTGTAGGTGACGGCGTTGTCACCAACGCTCACGGGCGCGTTACCGGGGCCTCCCGCCGCGCGGCTTACGTTCGGTGCACGGTAGCCCTCCGCCCACAAGAGGTGGTCGACCATGGTTCCTCGGTACCTTTCCCCATCCCTGCTCATCGCCGGCGCGCTCGTGCTGTCGGGGTGTGCCCGCGCGGCCGGCACGGCGACCGCCGACGCCGGCAAGGTCGTGGTCGCCTGCGGCGCCACGGAGGAGTGGTGCGCGGCGATGACGAGCGCGTTCACCGCCACCACCGGCATCAAGTCCGAATTCGTCCGCCTGTCCAGCGGTGAGGCGCTGGCCAGGATCCAGGCCGGCAAGTCCGATCCCGAGTTCGACGTCTGGCACGGCGGTCCCGCCGACGGGTACGCCGCCGCGGCCGGGCACGGCCTCCTGGAGAACTACGTCTCGCCGGACGCGGCCGCCATCCCCGTCAGGTACAAGGCCGGCGACGGCGCCTGGACCGGCGTGTACGTCGGCGTCCTGGGCTTCTGCGCCAACACCAAGGTGCTCGCGGAGAAGCGGCTGCGGGCTCCCGAGTCGTGGCAGAGCCTGCTGGATCCGGCGCTCAAGCAGGACGTCGGCATCGCGCATCCGGCCACGTCGGGCACCGCGTACACGGCGCTGTGGACGCAGGTCACGCTGCACGGCGGGAACGTCGACCAGGCGCTGGCGTACATGAAGCGGCTGCACCCGAACGTCCTGCAGTACAGCAAGTCCGGCGCCGCCCCCGCGCAGCAGGTCGCCAGGGGCGAGGTCGGCGTGGGCGTCGTGTTCTCCCATGACTGCGTGGCGACCATGGAGCAGGGATTCCCCGACCTGCGGGTCACCTTCCCCGCCGAAGGCACGGGCTATGAGGTGGGCGGGGTCGCGCTGATCAAGGGGGCGCACAATCCCGTCAGCGCGAAGAAGTACATCGACTGGGCGCTCACCCCGGCGGCCCAGGAGATCGGGCCGAGCGTGCGGTCGTACCAGGCGCCGACCAACCCGAAGGCCAAGCGGTCGGACAAGACCGCCGACCTGGCGGCGCTGAAGCTGATCGACTACGACAGCACCGCCGCGGGGGAGCGCAAGCTGGAGCTCACCCGGCGGTTCGACTCCGAGATCGCGAAGGCGCCGAAGTCGTGACGCCCGGTTCGCGCGGACGCACGGGGGCCGTCCGCCACAACGGGCGGACCGCTCTCCCGCGACGGCGCCGCCGCGAGGCGAGCGTGCTGGTCGCGATCGCCGCCTGCGTCGCGCTGGTCCTGGTCGGCAGCGTCTTCCCGATCGGCGCGGTGCTGGGGACCGCGCTGTCGCCGGAGGCCTGGCCGCGCTACGTGGAGTTCTTCACCTCCTCGGTCGACCTGCGGATCCTGTGGAACACGCTGGTCCTGGGCGTGCTGGTCGGCCTGGCCGGCACCGCGATCGGCTTCCTGTTCGCCTTCGTACAGGCCCGGCTGGACGTGCCGGGCAAGAAGGTGCTGCACCTCATCGCGCTCCTGCCGGTGGTGAGCCCGCCCTTCGCGGTGGCCACGGCGACCATCGTGCTGTTCGGCCGGCGCGGGCTGGTGACGCACGAGCTGTTCGGCCTCGAGTACGACATCTACGGGCTCGACGGGCTGGTGTTCGTCCTGTCGCTGTCGCTGTTCCCCGTCGCGTACCTGGGGCTGCTCGGCATGATGCGCAGCCTGGATCCGGCCATGGAGGAAGCCGCCATGACCCTCGGTGCCTCGCGGTGGCGGGTCTTCCGCACGGTGATGCTGCCGCTGCTGGCGCCGGGGCTCGCGGGCCCGTTCCTGCTGCTGTTCGTGGAGGCCATCGCCGACCTGGCCAACCCGCTCGTCGTGAGCGGTGACTACACGGTGCTGGCCAGCCGCGCCTACCTGGCCGTCACCGGCGAGTACGACATCACCAGCGCCTCGGTCTACAGCCTGATCCTGCTGGTGCCCTCCATCGGGGTGTTCGTCGCACAGCGGTACTGGCTGAGCCGCAAGGTCCGCACCACGGTCACCGGCCGGCCGTCCGGCACCGTGCACCTGATCACGAGCTGGGCCCGCTGGCCCGTGCTGGCGCTGGCCGTGCTCGTCTCCCTGGTCATCGTGGCCCTCTACGGGACGGTGATCGTGGGCGGTGTCACGCGCGTGTTCGGCGTGGACTACGCGCTCACCTTCACCCACCTGCGCGAGGTGCTGCTCGGCGTGGGTCAGGAGGCGCTGAAGGACACGACCCTGCTGGCCGCGATCGCCACCCCGATCGCGGGCGTCTTCGGCCTGCTCATCGCCTGGCTCGCGGTCCGGCACCTGCCGCGGTCCGGCGGCTGGCTGGACTTCGCCGGCACGCTGGGCGTCGCCGTGCCGGGGACCGTGCTCGGCATCGGCTACCTGCTGGCCTACCGGCCCAGCCGCTACGTCGGGGACCTGGAGGTGCTGCCCGGCCTCGTGGGCGGGAGCGCGGTGGCCGGTGGAGCGGTCGCGATCGTGCTCGCGTACGTCGTCCGTTCCGTGCCGGCCGGGCTGCGTACGGGCACGGCGGCGCTGTCGCAGCTGCACCCGAGCCTGGAGGAGGCGTCGAAGGGCCTCGGCGCCGGGCCGTTGCGGACGTTCCGCACGATCACGCTGCCGCTGATCCGGCCGGCCCTGCTGACCGGGCTCGGCTACGGCTTCGCGCGCTGCATGACCTCCCTCTCGACCATCATCCTGCTCGTCACCCCCGGCACGCACATCATCACGTCCCAGATCCTCAGCGCCGCGAACACCGGCCGCTACGGCGTCGCCTTCGCCTACTGCACGGTGCTGACGGCGCTCGTCCTGGCCGGTTTCGGGATCATCCGGCTGCTCGTCGGCCGCACCGCCACCCTTCACCGCGTCTCAGGAAGGTATGAACGATGACGGACGACACCCGGCGCGGCCGGCTCTGCCTCGACGGGCTGACCAAGGCGTTCACCACCCAAGGGCGGGAGCCGGTCGTCGCCGTCGACTCGGTCTCGCTCGATGTGGCGCCCGGGGAGTTCATCACGCTGCTCGGGCCCTCCGGCTGCGGCAAGACCACGACGTTGCGGATCGTGGCCGGCCTGGAGGAGGCGTCGAGCGGCCACGTACGGCTCGACGGTGACACCATCGACCACCTGCCGCCGCAGCGCCGCCCGATGGCCATGGTGTTCCAGAGCTACGCCCTCTTCCCGCACCTGACCGTGAGCGAGAACATCACCTACGGCCTGCGGACCCGGCATCGCGGCAAGGACGAGACGGACTCCGCACTCCGCATCGCGCTCACCGGCATGAACCTCGTCGGCCTGGAACACCGCAGCCCGCACGAGCTGTCCGGCGGGCAGCAGCAGCGCGTGGCGCTCGCCCGCGCGCTCGTCGTCCAGCCCGAGGTGCTGCTGTTCGACGAGCCGCTGTCGAACCTGGACGCGAAGCTGCGCGGCGCCATGCGCGCCGAGATCCGCCGCATCCAGCGCCGGCTGGGCATCACCAGCCTGTACGTCACGCACGACCAGGACGAGGCGATGACCATGTCCGACCGAGTCGTGGTCATGAACAAGGGCCGGATCGAGCAGGCCGCCGGCCCGGCCGACATCTATTTCCGGCCGGCGACCGTGTTCGTGGCCGACTTCATCGGCCGGGCCAACTTCATCGAGGTCGTCCCGGCGCGCGTCGAGACGGGCAGCGCGGCGATCACCGCGCTGGGCCGGGACATGACGGTCGCGGCCCACCCCGAGGTGCGGGCGAACGCCGCCACCTACCTCATGGTCCGGCCGGAGACCCTCTCGCTCACCGCGGCTCCGGAGGGCGGGATCGGCTCCGTGCTGCGGGCCACGTTCCACGGGCACAGCGTGGACTACGAGGTCGAGACCGGCGCGGGGACGCTGGCGGTGACCGTGCCGGGACCCGACCCCCAGCGCCTGCTGGCCGAGGGCACGAACGTGACCGTGGGGATCGATCCGGCGCGGGCGTACGTGCTGGTCAAGTTCTGATCTCCGGCGAGGCGCCCGGCGGCGGATGGAACGGGATGGAACGCCTATCGGGCGTGGCCCATCAATCGAACCACGGGGAGATCCCATGAAGCACCTGACGAAAAAGCTGCTGGTCGCGCTGGCTGCCACGACGCTGGCCGGTTCCGGCGTCGTGGCCGGCGCCGCCGTCACCGCGCTGCCCGCCTTCGCCACTGCCCAGATCGGCGCGCTGTTCGACGGGTTCGCCAAAAACCTCGACGAGAACATCGCGCTCGCCGACGCCGAGGCCGCCGCCAGGCAGAACGCGCTCAGCAATGGGTTCACCGACTGCTCCGTGTTCGAGTCGGTGGTTTCCCAGAACGCGAAAACGCATGTGTTCTTCGCGCTGGTCACGGTCCGCTGCGAGGACGTGTCCAAGTAGGGGTGAGGTAAGAACGCGCCGCGTCGGCCTCGCTTCCGGGGCCGCGCGGCTCGGTAGGATCGTCGGCCCGTCGGCCCATCGGCCCATCGGCACTCGGCGATGGGCCGGCGCGGTGCTCAGACGCTGCGCAGGACCGACACGACGATGCCCAGCACCGCGGCGCCGTCGCCGTCGATGATGTCGTAGACGGGATTGCGCGGTTCGAGGAAGACGTGCCCGTCGCGCCGGCGGTACACCTTGACGGTGGCCTCACCGTCGATCATCGCGGCGACGATCTGGCCCGAGTGCGCCTCGGGCTGCTGCCGTACCACGACGATGTCGCCGTCGCAGATCGCGGCGTCGATCATCGAATCGCCCCGTACGCGGAGGCCGAACAGATTGCCGCGGCCGGTGAGATCGCGGGGCAGGGTCAGCGTGCCGTCCACGTGCTCGTCGGCCGGGATGGGAGTGCCCGCGGCGATGTCTCCGACCACGGGTACGGTCACCACGTCGCCGGCCGGTTCCGGTGCCGCGGCCCGCAGGAACAGCCGCACGTCGATCGGCCGGGTCATCGTCGTGCCCCGGCGGAGGAACCCCTTCTCCTCCAGGCTCTTCAGGTGTTTCGACACCGACGAGGACGACCGCAGCCCGACCGCGCGGCCGATCTCGCGGGTGCTCGGCGGGTACCCGTACCTGACCACCCAGTCTCGGATCGTGGCCAGGATCCGCTGCTGGCGCGGCGGCAGGGCCGAGAAGTCCAGGTACTCGAACGCGTCGGGATCGTCGTAGGTGGTCACCTGCGGAATGCTACGGGCCTGAACGTCGGGGAGAGGTCCAGGCCCGGCGACTCAGCAGCCGTCGGTCACGTAGCAGCCCTTCACCTTCCACGAGCCGCTGTAGTACGCGCCGCTGGTGACCTTGCTCGTGCCACCCAAGGAGGCCAGACCGCCCGGTAGGTAGGAACAGGACGAGGTTGAGCAGAAGTAGCCGTAGACCCGGAAATAGGTCTCAAGCCCGCTGGTGCACTTGACGGTCACGGAGTGGTCGGTGCTCGCGGTCTTGGAGCAGCCGCCCACCGCGGCGGCGGGGGAGGCGGTGCCGCCGACGAGAACGGCGGTGCCGAGAACGAGGCCGGCGACGCTGGAAAGGATCTTCTTAGTCATGGACGCTCATGATCGTCCGTTGGCGCCGCTCTTCACAAGTGGGGAGCGTGATTTCTTGGCGGATCAGTGAGATCTGCCCACGGCCTTTCCCGCGTCTCCTGCGTCGATCAGATCCAGCCCTGCTGTCTGGCGAGCAGCGCGGCCTGGAAGCGGTTCGCGGCGCCGAGCCGGTCGAACAGTTCGGCCACGTGCCGCCGATACGTCCGCAGGCTCACGCCCATCTCCCTGGCCGCGATCTCATCCTTGTCGACGCTGGACAGCAGGTGCAGCACCTGCCGCTCCCTGGGGGTGAGGCTGGACGCGGGGTGGGGTTCGAGGTCCGCCGCGTGCGTCCACACCCGCTCGAACAGGTCCGCCATCGTCGCGACGGCCCCCGTCTGGGAGATCATCAGGGCGCTCTGGGCGCCGCAGTCCGGCGTGGTGGGGACGAAGGCCACCGAACGGTCCACGATCACCATCGGCTGCCCGGCGTCCTCGACGAGCCGGTGGTGGTCGCCGGCGCGGTGCAGCGTGCGGCTGTACTCCACCAGTGCCGGGTCGACCAGGCTCTTCCGGGAGACGATGGTGCGTCGCCGGACGCCCTCGCCGAGCCGGTGAAGGTAGGCGGGCAGCATGTCCGGGCGGGGACGCCACCGATCGGACTGCACGGCCAGCACCTCTTGCGCGTCGAGCGCCAGGGACCAGATCCGCTCGCTGATCTGGTCGATGCCGTCGATCCGCTCGATCGTGACCGTACGGTCCGGCCCGCCGCGTTGCGTGCTCAGCAGGATCAGCGTCTTCCAGGCGTCCGCGATGCGGCGTTGCTCCGCGCTCGTCTCCAGCAGGCGTCGCCTGATCAGGCGGCTGATCGCGATCTCCGGATCGACGGCCACGGGCCGGCCGTCCGGATCCAGTCGCACGAGTTCCAGCGCCACCAGCCGCTCCAGCGCCGCGCCTACCAGGTCCGGGCCGCCCGCCGTCGCTTCGCCGCCGCGTAAGAGGGCGCGGTACACGGTCTCGTCGAGAGCGGTCAATCCGAGACTACTGAGGCTCATGTGGGCTCCGAACAGTGCAACAGGGGCCGACGCGGAATGCCTGCGAAGTGGCATCAAGCTGCACGGCTGTGCAGCTTGATGCCAGTCCCGCATGCTTACGCCCGTTGATCGTCAGTCGTTATTGTCCTGCTGTCGGCATAGATGATCACCCATATCGCCTATGTCGGCTGTCACCGGCATCCCCAGCCGCCGGTCCGCACCAAGAGGAGTATCCCTATGTTCCGTGCCATCAACAGGATGAGTGACCGTCTGCTCGGCAGGTTCCTGCCCTCCGCCACCGCCGAGGCCGATGTGTGCTTCTGGCACCCCTCCGGCTACAGGTGCTGCATCATCGCCGGCAAGACGTACTGCGGCGTCTAAGCCATTGTCCTGCCGTCGGCATAGATGATCACCCATATCGCCTATGCCGGCTGTCACCGGCAACCCCACCCGCCGGTCCGCACCAAGAGGAGTATCCCTATGTTCCGTGCCATCAACAGGATGGGTGACCGTCTGCTCGACAGACTCCTGCCCTCCACCACCGCCCGGGCCGAACCCTGCTGGTGGGACCCCATCCTCCGTATGACGTGCTGCCTCTACTCCGGCACCAAGTACTGCCACCTGTGATGATGAGCGACCAGGTGCGTCGCTGATGACAGAGGAGCACGGCGCCGGCCGGACTGGTCCTTGGCCGGCGCCGTGCTCCTGGCATTCTCCGGCGGGATCCCGCACATGCTCCGCCGACCGCGCCACCTCGCGCCCGCACACACCCCGCTCCGCTGAACCGTTAGGGACGCCGATGTCCTACCTCGTGGCCGCCGTCGTGGACGACGGACCGAAGCTTTCGATCCCCGCGAAGGTCTGAGCGGCATGGCGGACTCCACGCTCAGGCGGGTCCGGGTCGCCGCGGCCCTCGCCTGGACGGCCCATCCGGCGGCGACCGTCGCCGCGGCGGTCCTCGGCGTCTTCGCCGGCGCGGCACCGGTCGCGACCGCCTGGCTGACGAAACTGGTGCTCGACGCGCTGTCCAGGGGCGAGGGTGCGGCCGCCCTGGTGCCGCTGGGCGGCGGCCTCGCCCTGGCGGGCCTGGCGGTCATCGTGCTGCCGCACGTGTCGGCGTACGTACAGGCGCAGTTGCGTAGATCACTGCGCCTGCTCATCTACGACCGGCTGTTCCGGGCCGTCAACCGCCATCCGGGGCTCAGCCGCTTCGAGAACCCGGCCTTCCACGACACCCTCCGGCTGGCGTACGAGTCGAGCCACAACGCACCGGACCGGCTGGTCGTCGGCGCGCTGGCGATCGGCCAGGCACTCATCACCTTGTCGGGTTTCGTCGTCACGCTGTTCGCCGTCAGCCCGCTCATGGTGGCCGTCATCGTCGTCGCCGCGCTGCCCTCGGTACGCATCCAGCTCATGCTCAGCCGGGAGCGGGCCGAGGTGATGTGGAAGATGACCCCCGCCATGCGCCGCCAGGTGTTCTTCGGCGACCTGCTCACCAGGCCGGAGGCGGCCAAGGAGGTGCGGCTGTTCGGCCTGGGCGACTATCTGCGCACGCGGATGCTCGACGAGGTGAGCGGCATCAACCACGCCGAACGGGACGTCGATCGCCGCACGCTGCGCAGCCAGGGCATGATGGCGCTGCTCGGCAGCGTCGTGGCGGCCGGAGGGTTGCTGTGGGCCGTCCTCAGCGCCGCCTCCGGAGGCATCAGCGTGGGCGACGTGACGGTGTTCGTCGCGGCCGTGGCCGGGGTGCAGATGGCCCTGACGGCGATCGTCAGCCAGTGGGCGGACGCCCACAACGCCCTGCTGATGTTCGGCCACTACACGGCCGTGGCCGAGGCCGAGCCTGACCTGCCCGTCCCGTCCGATCCCACCCCGCTGCCCGAGTTGCGCGACGGGATCGAACTGCGCGACGTGTGGTTCCGCTACAGCGAGGAGCACCCCTGGATCCTGCGCGGGGTGGACCTGTTCATCCCGTCCGGGCGTACGGTCGCCCTCGTCGGGGTGAACGGCGCGGGCAAGAGCACGCTGGTCAAGCTGCTGTGCCGGCTGTACGACCCGGTCCGGGGGCAGATCAGCTGGGACGGGGTGGATCTGCGCGAGGCGAGCCCGGACGAGCTGCGCGGGCGGATCGGCGCGGTGTTCCAGGACTACATGGACTACGACCTCACCGCCGCCGAGAACATCATGCTGGGCGACCTGACCGCCGCCGCCGACCACGACCGCGTCCAGGAATCGGCCCGCCAGGCGGGCGTCCACGAGGCGATCACCGCACTGCCGCGCGGGTACGACACCATGCTCAGCCGTATCTTCGGCGACCGCGACGACCAGGCCGGGGTCGCCCTGTCCGGCGGGCAGTGGCAGCGGCTGGCCCTGGCCCGCGCCTTCATGCGGTGGCGCCAGGACCTGCTCATCCTCGACGAGCCCAGCTCGGGTCTGGACGCCGAGGCGGAGCACGAGGTGCACAGCAGCCTGCGGCGCTACCGCGGCGACCGGACGAGCGTGCTCATCTCGCACCGGCTCGGCACCGTACGGGACGCCGACCTCATCGTGGTGCTCAGCGACGGGCGGATCGCCGAACGCGGCACGCACGACGAGCTCATGGCGGCGGGCGGCGAGTACGCCCGGCTGTTCAACCTACAGGCCAGCGGCTACGAGCCCGGGGACGCCGGCGTCTCCGGACCGGGGGATGACGACGGCTTCGGGCCGGGAGAAGCCATCGGCTCCGCGCCCGGGGACGCCGGGCCCGAGGACAGCCTCCGCACGGCCACGCCCAGCACCCGGTCGGCCGGCAGGTAGCCCCACATCCGGGAGTCGGCGCTCGACGTGCCGTCCCCCACGACGACGAGCGCGCCCTCGGGAACGGCCGCGCCCGGCTCGGCTTTAACCGCCGCCGCCACCTCGGCCGGCACCGGGTCACCCGCCAGCGCGGCCACCCGCTTGATGACCCAGACCGCGGCCTGGGGCGCGGGCAGCGGCCCGGTGCCCCACCCCGAGCGCCCCGCCGGCTCGAACACCACCACTTCACCGCGCCGCACCTGGCGCGCGGCGGCACGACGGACCAGCACCCGGTCACCCGGCCGGTACGTCGGCCACATGCTCATTCCGCTCACCTGGACGACGACGAGCCTGCGCCGGGCGACGACCACCGCTGCGGCCAGGACGGCGACGAGCGCCGCCACGAGGATGAGCGCGTACCACACGAGCCTCACTCTAGGCGAAAACGATCAATACCCGTCGGCTTAATGCCGTTGAACCAAGTAGTTCACCTGGCCGAAACCTAAGGCGGGCTCGCTCTGGGTAGAGTCCCGCCATCCTTGACAACGTTGACCCCTTCATCGGCACCGCGGCGACCGACCTGCCCAGAGCACGCGGTCTGGCCGCCACTTGGTGGTGGCCGAAACCCCAGGTGGGAAACACCCACCCAGGTGCTACGTCACCGCTGGGCATGGTGTCGGCCTGCGCCTACTCCGGCGCCTACCCCACGGGCTACGGGCGCTACACGAAGAACACCGAGGGGGTGCCTGAGGAGATGTTCGAGCGGTTGCAGGCATCCGGGTTCACCCACTTCCAGCAGTCCGGCACCGGCGCGATCCGCAAGTACTACAACTACGTCCGCGTCACCCCGATGGTGCAGCCGCTGGACATGCTGGGGGAGGCGTGGCCGCTGCGCGACGAGGTGGCGGAGGCGGGCTACTACGCGGCCACCCTGGACACCGGGGTTCGCTGCGAGCTCACCGTGGGCCCCAAGGTCGCGGTGCATCGCTACACCTTCCCGCAGCACAGCAGCGCCCGTGTGGTGGTCGACCTGTCCTGCGGTGGCCTGGCCATCGAGCTCGGCCGCACGGTGCCGTTGCGGGCACAGGTGGAGAGCATGGGCCACGGCCGGGCCCAGGGCACGGTGGTGATGGAGGGCGTCCCGCTGTCGGTGTACGTGGAGGTCGACAGCCCAGGCTGGCGGCAGATGCTCTGGTACGACCGGCGGCTCATCGACGGCGGCACCCGCCTGGACTTCGACAGCATCCGGCACACCACGCTGCGGCCCTTCGGCCTGCTCTTCATGGGCCCGGCCGCGGCGGGGCAGACCATCGAGGTGCGGCTCGGGTTCTCGCTGCGCGGCTGCGACCAGGCGCGCCAGAACCTCGAGCGCGAGTGCGGGCACGCCCAGCCGGCGTTCGACGCGGTACGTTCCCGGACCCGATCCCGCTGGCGCGAGCACCTTGACCATGTCCAGGTCGAGGGCGGCACACCGGCCCGCCGCACCGTGCTCGCGACGGCGCTCTACCATGCGCTGATCAAGCCGTGCTTCGCCGACGACGAAAGCCCGTTCTGGCCGACCCCGGGACCGTTCGCGTTCGACGTGTGCACCATGTGGGACATCTACAAGACCCAGTTGCCGCTGCTCGCGGCCATCGCCCCGGACCGGGCCGCGGACCTGCTGGAGTCGCTGATCCGGGTCTGCGAGGAGGAGGGCAACTTCCCCATCGGCTACCGGATGGCTCGCGGCGCCGACCGGTTCTTCCGCCAGGCCAGCGCGCTCGTCCACACCGCGCTGGCGGACGCCCACGCTCTCGGCCGGACCGGCCTGGACTGGAACTGGGCGCTCGTGCACATGGTCGGCGACCTGCATCGTCTGTACGGCGAAGACTTCTTCGAGCACGGAGTGGTGCACCCGATCACGCACACCCTCGACCTCGCCTACGCCCATCACTGCACGGCACAGGTCGCCCGGGCGCTGAACGACCGGGGCCTGGCCGACGATCTCGAGGAGCGCGGCCGCCAGTGGTCCAACGCCTTCGACCCGAGCACGGGACTGCTGCGTGACTCGGAGTTCTACGAGGGCGGCAAGTGGAACTACTCCTTCCGGTTGCTGCACGACATGGCCGCGAGGATCGCCCTGGCCGGTGGCGACGGGGCCTTCATCGACAAGCTGGACAGGTTCTTCGGTTTCGGGGCCGCGCCGGTGACGCAGCCCGGCCGGCGCCCGCAGGCGGCGGAGATCAGGGCCGGATACGCCCTGAACCGGTTCGAGGGGTTGAACAACGAGCCCGACATGGAGACGCCGTGGGCCTACCACTACGCGGGCCGCCCCGACCGTACCGCCCAGGTGGCGCACGCGGCGCTGACCTGGCAGTTCGGCACCGGACCCGGCGGGCTGCCCGGTAACGACGACTCCGGCGGACTGAGCTCGTGGTACGTCTGGGCGTCGCTGGGGCTGTTCCCGATCGCCGGCCAGAACCTGTTCCTGGTCAACGCGCCCGCCTTCCCCCGGGCCGTGTTCCGGGCCGGCGGCAACGAGTTCGTCATCGAGACCAGTGGGCACCGCGAGACGCCGATCGGCGTCGACGGCATCGATCGCGACCCACCGGCGCAGTACGTCCAGTCGGCGACCCTCAATGGCAAGCCTCTGCACGCCACGCACCTGAGCGCCGCCACCGTGCACCGCGGTGGCCGGTTGCACCTGCGACTGGGCCCGGAGCCGTCGTCATGGGGGCGGGGGATCCGCCCGCCGTCTCTATCAAATCCGCCCGCCAGATCCACCCGCGACACCTGAGGAAGCACGATGATCCACCCCCGTCGCCGTCTCGTCATCGTGGTCCGGGCTGACCCGGTCATCTGTGGTCACTCCGGCGAAGCCCGTAACCTCGCCGAGGTGGCGCTGACCCGCGGGTTCGACGAGGTACGGCTGTTGACCTGGCCGATTCCGGCACTGCGGGCGGCCGGGCTGCCGCTCAAGCCGCTGGACCGGCTGTTGCCCTACAGCGCCGGGATCACCGTGGAGCGGCCGGAGCCGGTGGGCGACTACCGGGTGCCGGACGGGCGTCACCTGGCCGGCCTCACCGGCCGCCTCGTCGAGCTGCTCGCCGAACCGGTGCCCACGACCTGCCTGTCCATGTACCTCGTTCCGCACACCGCGGTGGTCATGGACGCGGTCGCGGCGGCGCGCGCGGCCGGGTTCGCGCCCGACGTGCACACCGTGGCGAAAGCGGTCGGCTCCGACGTGACCAACGTGATCCGGTCGTGCCTGCGGGAGGGCCGGTTCGGCGCGGCGACCGTGCTGCTCACCACGTTCCTGGCCAACGACGAGGTCGTCGCGGTCTCCGAGTACACCCGCGACGAGATCGTCTCCTCGGCCGAGCAGGTGGACGCCTACTGCGGCACCAGGTTCGCCGAACAATGCCGGCGCCGGGTGACCGTCAGCTACCCGCCGATCGACTCCGCCGCCTTTCTCGACCGGGATCCGGCGAAAGTGGACGCCGCACTCGCGCGACGCGGTCTGGAGCGTGACGGCTACATCCTGTTCCTGTCCCGGGTGACGCGGGCCAAGGGGATCCACGACCTGTTGGACGCCTTCGGCCGGATGCGCTGCCGGTCACGCGTGAAACTGGTCGTCGCCGGCACCGGGCCCGCGCTGGAGGAGGTGCGGGCGATGGCAAAGGAGGACGACCGGGTGGTCTTCCTCACCGATGTCGACGACAACGAGAAGTCGCTGCTCATGCGCGGCTGCGCGGCCTACGCCCTGCCCACCAAGCCCGAGCCCGACTTCGTCGAGACGTTCGGCATCGCGCTGGCTGAGAAGATGCTGGCCGGCGGTGGACCGATCATCACCACCGACACGGGCGGAACCCTGGAGGCGGTCGGCGACACCGCCGTCATCGTCGAGCCCGGGGACATCACCGCTCTGGCCGAGGCGGTGGACCGGGTGGTCCTGGACATGTCCGCCGCCGAGCGGCAGGACCTGGAGTTCCGCGCCCGCGCCCGCGCGATGGCCTTCGACCGGACCGCGGTGTTCGACGGGCTGTTCCCGGGGGCGGCGCCCGCCGTCTACCGTCACACCGCCTGACGCTGGTCCAGGCTGCCGCCACATCGCCTGACGCTAGTCAAGGTCCAGGTCCGAGCCGCCGAACCTGTCCCGCAGGAAGCGGCCCTGGTCACGCAGCGCCTGCTCGTCCCCGCGGTGCAGGGCGTCGGCGACCTTGCGTAGCTGCGCGTCGAGGAGGGCGAGCTGGGCCAGCAGCTCCTCGTGCGCGCTCCGCTCGCGGTCCGCCCGCCGCGTCAGCGCGTACCCCCGGGGCAGATTCGCGTACGCCTCCAGGCTGGCGGGCAGGTAGCTGCGGATCGTCTGCGACACGACGTGCAACTGGTCCGGCGAGGAGGCCAGTTGCTCGGCCCGCCCCAGCACACCCCTGATGACCTCGGCCAGCGCGTCCACGGCCGTGTGCACGTCGCCGGGGAAGCGGCGGTCGATCCGGCGCAGCAGCGCGTCGAGGTCGGCCCGCAGCCCCGCCGTCTCCACCTCCGCGTGCGAGATCGTCAGCCGTACCCGGTCCGGCGGCGCGAGCAGGGCGCCTACTCCGTACGACGCCGCCACGACCACCGGCCAGAACGCCCCCGCCAGTCCCAGGAAGTGCGCGGCGAGGCCGAGCAGCGCCAGCACGGAGCCGACGATGTTCCTGGTCGAGCCCAGGTACCGCAGCACCCGGTCACTGGTACCCACGGATCTCCTTGAAGGCGCTGCTCAGCGAGCTGGAACGCGCGTCGAACACGGCCCCGCCGGTCAGCGTCGCGATCTTGCGCATCTCCTCGACGTCGCTCTCCCCGAACAGCACCACGAACGTCGGCGTGTGCCGCCGGGCCTCGGGCAGCAGCCGGTAGCGCGTCGCGAAGTCGTCGTAGCCGGAGCCGTCGGTGTTCTCGCCGTCGGTCATCAGCACGATCGAGGAGTAGTGGCCGGGCAGGGCGGGCCGGTCGTAGGCGGCCGTGAGGCTGTCGTAGATCGCGGTGCCGCCGGACGCGTCCAGCCCCTCGGCGAACTGCTTGATCCGCGCCAGCACCGGCGCCGGGTCGCGTTCGGGGACGGTGAACGGCACCGGCGTGCCCGCCTGGCCGCTGAACGGGATCATCGTCACCGTCTCCCGGTTGCGGAAGCGGGAGAACGTCCCGGAGGCTGAGGTGTCCGCGCCGGTCAGCGCGATCAGCGCCTGCCGCAGCGCCTGGATGCGGTCGCCGTCCATCGAGCCGGAGGTGTCCAGCACGAACAGCGCCTCCGCCGGCACGCGCACCCGGTCGAGGTAGGTGGCGATCAGCTCGTCCGCGGTGCGCCGCTGGTTCGGGAACGGCAGCTCGATGAGCTGCGCCGAGCCGAAGCGCGGGTCCAGCGGGACGCCGGGCACGATCGGCCGCCGGTGCGTGCCCGTCATGATCTCCTTCTGCACGGCCGGCGTACGCAGCCAGGCGGCCAGCTTGCCGTACAGCTCCTTCTTCTTCTCCGGCGCGGAGGCGAGCAGCGTGAGCGGATAGTCCGCGCTGACCACGCCGTCACTCGGATAGACGAGGGTGAGCGGGTCGCGCAGGCCGAGCAGGACCGACTCGTAGTTCACCATGCCGTCGACGCGGGGATCGCGGGCGTAGGCGTCGGCCAGCCAGCCCGACGAGCCCGCCGTCAGCCGCTGCGCCGAGAAGAACTCCTTCAGCCTGGGCGTCACCGTGCCGACCTGCTCGGCGCTGAGCGCCCCGTCCGCGTCGGACAGCGCGGCCGCCACCCCGACCAGCGCGGAGAATCCGGAGTTGGAGGAGGCCGGGTTCGTCATGCCGAAGCTGAACCGCCCGGCCTTGGCCGCCGCCGCGATGTCCGTCCACGAGACCGGCCCCTGGTCCCAGCCCAGCTCCTTGGCCTTGGCCGGCTTGAGCCCCAGCACGACGGGGGAGGCCATGACCTTGGTCTGGGTGGACAGCCTGGCCGGGGCGCCGTCGATCAGCGACAGGTAGCGGTTGGAGGAGAACCAGATGGCGTCGAGCCGGCCGTCGGCGCGGCCGCTCGCGACCTGCTCGGCGCCGTCGAGCGTGCCGCTGTACGTCAGCCGCACCCGCACCCCGATCTCGTCGGCGGCCCGGCCGAGCAGCGGTTCGAGGTCCTTGATCTCGCTGCCCGCCAGCACCCGCAGCACGTCGGGCCCGTCGCCGGAGTCGCCGTCTCCCGCCGAGCAACCGCCGGCCAGCAGGGCCGCCGACAGCACGACGGCCGTGAGCGCCCGTCTCATCGGGCGGACTCCTGGGCCCGCTCCAGGTACGTCCTGGCGTGCGCCAGCTCGGCGCCCAGGCTGTCGACGGTGGCCGCCATGTTGTCCACGGCCTGGGCCCGGAACGTGTCGATCATGTCCATGGTCGCGTACACGTTGTCGAACGCCTTGCGCAGCGTGTCCAGATCGACGGTCGTCGAGGCCGCCTGGTTCTGGATCTCCCCGGCCTGGGTGCGCAGCATCTCGCTGGTGGCCAGGATCAGGTCGCTGGTGGTCGCGTTCAGCGCGGTGATCTGGTCGAGCACCAGCTTCTGGTTGGCCAGCGCCTGCGCCACCGTCACCGCTGTCCGCAGCGCGGCGACCGTCGTCGTGGTCGCCCGGTCCACGCCCTTGCTGAGCTCCAGGTTGTTCTTGCGTACCAGGTCGAGCGCCAGGTAACCCTGGGCTGAGACGGCCAGCTGGGTGAGGAGGTCCTGGTGCTTCTGCCGGACGGCGAACAGCGCGTCGGAGCGCAGCGCCGTGGCCCGCTGCTCGTCGGCCAGCGCGATGCGTTCCTCCAGGGCGGCGTCGATCGCCTTGGCCATGACCGCGTACTCCTGCAGCCGCGTCATCGCCTCCCACAGGTTCGCCTTCTCGCCCTCGATGGCCGCGTTGTCGCGCAGCAGCTCGTCCTGGCCGGACTTGAGCGCGCGGATGATGTCGTCGAGGTGTTTCTGCGCCGAGTGGTACTTGGCGAAGTAGTCGCGCAGCCGGTCACCGAACGGGATGAGCCCGAGTAACCTGCGCGTCCCGCTCGCGGCCTGCTTGGGGTCCAGATCCACGATGGTACGGCGGAGCGCGACGAGCCGGTCGGCCACCCTGGCCTGGGCGTCGGCGCCCTCGCCCCGCGATGCGCTCAGCGCCGCGACCGGCCGCTTGAGCATGCGGTTGGCCACCTGCGAGGCGGACCTGATCTCGGTGTCGCCCATCGAGGAGATGTCGTGCACCTTGTGGGCGAACTCCGGCGAGCGCGGGTCGAGCCCGTCCAGCTCGCCGGCGAAGCCCTGGGCCTTGGCGGCCAGCTCGCCCGCGCGTTCGCCGGACAGCGGCAGCATGGTGGCCGCCGTCTCGACCGGTACCGGGGCGACCGGCTCGGGTGGCGTGAGCACCAGATCGGACACGTGAGGGATCTCCTTGCTCAAGGTCGGAAGGTCTGGCTACGGGCGGGACGCGGCGTCGACCGTGATGATCAGCTTGTCCAGGCGCTCGTAGGTGGGCGGCTCGACGACGTCCACCAGCTCGGCCGCCCGCGCCCCGGTCTTGGCGACCTGGTCGGCGAAGGCGCGGGGGTTCGTCGTGCGGAAGCCGTGCGCGGCGGCCAGCGCGAGCAGTTCGGGGTCCTCGGTGAGCAGCCGGCCCACCCGCGTCCCCGGCTCGGCCAGCGGGACCAGGGTGTGCTTGCTGAGCACGGTCGGCGAGGGATAGACCAGCCGCATCTCCGGCTTGATCGCCCCGTCTCCGGCGAAGACGTGTGACAGGTACTGGGCCTCGTAGACGACCAGCATCGGCGTCTTGCCCGCGCCGAGCGCCAGATAGTCGTCGAACGAGGCCTCGCTCGTGGTCTCGGAGAAGCCCTGGTCGAGCACGACCGGCGCGACGATGGGCGCGATCTTGGCGATCTGGGCGTCGGAGCTGATCACGTCCTCGCCGTTGGCGACGTAGCCGATCGCCGACAGGTACATCGCGGCGCTGTTCGACGTACGGATGTCGGTGGTGGTAAGTAGTACGCGCTTTCGCGCCTTATAAATAGAATTACCGGGAATCTGATCCCACCGAGTGCCTTTTGCTACTAACTCTAGATATTTCTTTATATCTAGAGTTTGGTAGCCCTTACCAGAATCGGTGAGCACCCCCACCTTGGCCAGGAGTCCGGCGATCGGCTCGAAGGTGGCCACCGCCATCGGCGAGTAGAACGGTGAGAACGTGGTGGTGGCCTGACGGTCGCGCTTGATCTTCTCCGCCGCCGGGACGCTGGAGGGGAAGGCGAAGGCGTAGCGGCTCAGATCCACGTCGGTGACGATCTGCCGCGACCCCGCGGTGTCCACCTCGACCTGTAACCCGTGCTTGGCGAAGGCCGCCTTGACCCGCGGATCGTCGAAGAACGGCCGCTTCTCCGAGCCGATAACCCCCCGCACCACGGTGACCCCGGGCCCCTGGTTCCCGATGATGACCGCGACCGCCACCACCCCGGCGAGAACGGCGGCCAGAGCCACGCCGATCCACCGCTTCATCGCATCCCATTTCGTGAAATGGCCCCCATGACTGGAATTATGGGAGGGCGATTGTCGGGGGTGCGCGGTGGAAGGTCGACCTTACGGCAGAATTCACCCGCCGTTCACGGAGCGTGGCGTCGATGGGGCCGCTCGGTCAGGTGACCTTGGAGGCGGGAGCGAGCGTGCCGGCCGATGAAGTACTCGGAGCCGTGCGCACGGGAATGCCCCAGCGAATCCCAGACACTGCCGATGAACGCGCCCGCCAAGCAGATGCTCTGGAGCGAGCCCTTGGTGGTGAGCGCGAGGGCTTTGGCCTTGGGCAGTTTCTTGACGGCTCGAAATTCCTGGTCGACGATGCCGACCATGTTCTGCGCGTGATATCCGTAGCCGATGGAGAGGCTTTCCAGAATTCCCGGGCTGTCGAGCTCGTCGCGCAGGCCGTAGTCGGTGAGCATCAGGTAGATGGTCTTGTTGGGGATGCAGTAGAGGCTGTAGACGTCATCCGGGTGGTAGACGCCACAGGCGGTCTTGATTCGATCGCCGTACTTCACGACGACCTTGGCCTTCTGGTACCGGAAGCCGGCCTTCGTCACCTGCGTCGACCAGGCCTTTTCCTGACATGCGGTAATGGCTTCGACGTACAGGCGGATCGCGTCGTGATCCTGGTTGACGTCATGAGAGTGCACCCTAGTGGATCATGCAGTAGTTACGGTCATGCCATCGGATAACGCTTCCTGTCACAGATATTGACGGGTATGGCGAAGGAAGTTACGTTTCGTCGGCAGATCGGGGGCCCTAGCGTCACACAAGGAGCCAACCCATGATCCGAAAAACGCTGACGTTCTGCGCGATCGCCGCGTTACTCATCGGACTCCCCACCGCTGCCCGGGCGGCCGACGCCACCCGTACACCAGGGTCGCCCACCTACACCGTGACTCTGACCAGCAACTCCTCTGGCACCACGTGGACCGGCCACGAGAGCGTCAGTTTCACGAACTTATCCGCAGACCCCCTCAACGAGGTCTACCTGCGCCTGTGGGACAACTACCACGGAAGCTGCCCGACCACCCCGATCACGGTCACGAACGTCAGCGGTGGCACGGCGAGCCCGCTGAGCGTCGCCTGCACGGCGCTGAAGATCACCCTCCCGACGCCGCTCGCCCAGGGACAGAACGGCTCGGTCGGCTTCGACCTGAGCATCGTCGTACCCAGCGGCGCCGACCGGTTCGGCCACGACGGCGCGTACAACTTCATCGGCAACGCCCTGCCCGTGCTGGCCGTGCGAGACGGCGCCGGCTGGCACCTGGACCCATACACCAACAACGGCGAGTCCTTCTACCAGCTCGCCAGCGACTACCGCGTCACCCTGGACCACCCGAGCTCGCTGCTCGTGCCCGCGACCGGTACCTCCGTGGACACACCGGGCAGCTCCGGCCGGACGATCACGACCGCGACCGCCACGCACGTCCGTGAGTTCGCCTGGGGAGCCGGCGCGTTCACCAAGACCACCGGCACGACCAGCACGGGCGTCACCGTGAACGTCTACCGCGTCAGCGGCATCAGCGCCGCCAGTGCCGCCTCGATGATGACCACCGCCACGGGCTCGCTGGTCGCCCACGCCGGCCGCTTCGGCGCCTACCCCTATGGCGAGGTCGACATCGTCCTGGACAACAACTTCTGGTTCGGCGGCATGGAGTATCCGGGGTTCGTGCTCGACCTGGTCAGCTCCACCGCGCTCGCCCACGAGCTGGCCCACCAGTGGTGGTACGGCATCGTCGGCGACGACGAGTACAACACCCCGTGGCTGGACGAGTCCTTCGCCGACTACGCCACCGACCTGTACCGGGGCATCAGCGGCACCAATTGCTGGAACAGCGTCGTCTGGGCGTCATCGGCCGAGAGGATCAGCAACTCGATGGCCTACTGGGACGCCCACTCCAGCCGGTACGGCACCGTCGTCTACACCTACGGCAAGTGCGCCCTGCACGACCTGCGCCGCCTGATCGGCACGTCGGCCATGCAGACGCTCCTGCACGACTATGCCGCCTCCCACTGGTACGGCATCTCCACGGTGGCCGACTTCAAGGCCGCCGCCCAGGCCGCCACGACGGTCAATCTGGCATCGTTCTGGACCACGCACCGCATCTGACGCTCTCGTCAGAGCGCCGCCGCCCAGCCGGCCACGGTGGTGACATCCGCCTGGTGGGGAAAGACCTTCTCCGTCAGTACGCGATGCACCTCCGGGTCGGCGTCGAGGCATCCGTCGGCCAGGACGGTGAGGCCGAAGTCCAGGTCGGCCGCCTGGCGCACGGTGGACAGCACGACGCCGCTCGTGGCGATGCCGGTGAGGACGAGGTGATCGATGTCGCCGGCCCGCAGCACCATGTCGAGGTCGCTGCCGGCGAAGGCGCTGACGCGTCGCTTGGTGACCAGGACGTCGCCGGGTTCAGGTGCCACGTCCGGATGGATCTGGGTGGCCTGGTCGCCGCCGGCCGATGGCATGGTGCGCGCGAGCCTGCCGAACATCTTGTTGCGGGCGCTGATCTCCGGGTACCCGGGACGGAACCCGACGACCACATAGATCACCGGGACGCCGCCCGCGCGGGCGGCGCCGATCGCCTCGCCCAGGCGCGGCAGGTAGGCGGGATCGGGGTAACGGTCGACGACGACGCGTTGGACATCCATGACGAGGAGAGCCTGCTTGGCCACTGTTGTCCTTCCATACTGCGGAGACAAGTCATCAGCTGATTACTTGGCAGCGTAGCCAAGAACGCCTGCTGAGGGCGGAACTCGTGGTCGCGCTGGGCGTCGGCATCGCCGTCGTACGATCCGCCGTCGGCCTGCAGCCCTTGGCTGACGCGACCTCCGACGATCTGATCGGCCCGCTTCGCGACGTCGTCGACGGCCTGCTCGGTCAGCGCTAACGGTGATCGTCGAAGGTCACGACCACCTTTTCCGCCGCGCCCGGTGTCAGGGTGAGCTGGAAGGCCCGCTCGGCCTCGGCGAACGGCACGCGGTGACTGACCAGCCGGGCGAAGCGCTCCTGATGCTCGGCGATCTCCGACGTGACCTCGAAGATCTCCGTGGGGTAGCCCTGGGACGCGATGAGCGTCATCTCGCTCCTGAGCATCGCGCCGAGGTCGATGGCGGCCGACTTCTTCTGCACGGCGACCATGACGAGCTTCGCACCCCACTTCGCCGACGCCGTCGTGGTGTTGATGACGGCGGCGGCACCGGCCGCGTCGATGTAGATGTCGGTGTCCGGACGGGTCGCCCCGAGCGCGTTGACGCCCTCGCCATGGAGTTCCAGCAGGCGGGCCGTCACGTCCTGACGAGAGGAGTCGATGACGGCGTCGGCCCCGACCGCCAGCGCGGTCTTCAGGCGTTCGGCGATGACGTCGACCACGACCACGTGCTGGACACCGCGGAGTTTCAGCCAGATCGCGGCTCCGAGCCCGATCGGCCCGGCTCCGAACACCACGACCTTGTCCTGCGGCCGGGCTTCGGAGCGATTGACACAGTGCCGGGCGACCGCCATGGGCTCGTTGAGCGCGGCGACGTCGAAGGGGAGGGAGCCGGGGATGTGCGCCACGCTCTTGCCGACGACGGCGTCCTCGATGACCAGGTAGTCCCGCATGCCGCCCAGCGCACCGCCGCAGCCGATGATGCCGGAGGGAGCGGCCTGCGGGTTGACCACCACGCGATCGCCGACCGCCAGGCCGGTGACCTCGGACCCGACCTCGACGATTTCGCCGGCCGGCTCATGCCCCAGCGCCACCGGCCTCGTCTGACCTTCTGGGCCCTGCGGCATGCCTCCCATGTGGATGAAGGTCGCGTCGGTGCCGCAGATGCCGCAGGCACGTACCCGTAGCAGCACGTCATTCGGTCCGGGAACGGGACGGTCGAGCTCCACGACCTCGACCGTGCCCGGTGCGCTGGTCTGTACAGATCTCATGGTGATGACTCTCTTCCTGTCGATTGAGGGCCGGTTCAAGCCGCCAGCGTCGCTTCGCCGACGACTTCGTGCCACTTGGCGCCGGCCGCGATGGCCTGCCGCCAAGGGCGAAGGGCCTTGGGTGGCATACCGGCCGAAAGCACTCCGGTCAGCCGGTCGCCGGTACGGTAGGCGGCCACGAACCGGCGCTCGTCCAGATCCCCCTCCACCACAGCGATGGCGTCGTGGCCGCGCAGGTAGCCGTGGGCCTGGATCTTCATGTCGTACTGGTCGGACCAGAAGTAGGGCACCGGAGCGAACGCCCTGCGCGCCCCAGGGCGCAGGAGGTTGCGAGCGGCGGCCATCCCCTGTTCGGCGGCGTTGGTGCGGTGCTCGACGCGCATCCGTACCCCGAACAGCGGGTTGTGCCAGCGGGCGACGTCCCCGGCGCCGTACACATCCGGGGCGGCGGCACTGTACTCGTCGCACACCAGGCCGTCGTCCACCGTCAGGCCGCTGCCCGCCAGCCACTCGGTGTTCGGTACCGAGCCGACGGCGATCAGGACCTCGTCGGCCTCGACCAGGTCGCCGCCCGCGAGGCGCACCCCGCTCCCGGTCGCCTCGGTCACGGTGACCCCGGTGCGCAGGTCGACGCCGTGCTCGAGGTGGGCCCGCGACAGCACCCGCCCCACCGCCTCGCCGACCGCGTGGGCCAGCGGCACCGGCGCGGGTTCGAGCAGGACGACCTCGCAGCCGAGACCCCGGGCCACGGCCGCGGCCTCCGCGCCGAGGAAACCGGCGCCGACCACGACCAGCCGCCGCCCGGGGCCCAGCCGGCCGCGCAGCGCCAAGGCGTCGTCCAGGGTACGCAGCACATGCGCGCCGTGGCCGGGCAGGCGACGTGGACGCACTCCGGTGGCCACGATCAGCCCGTCATAGGACACGTGCCCGCCGTCCGACAGCCGCACCGTACGAGCGTCACGATCGAGCCCCGTCGCGCTGATGCTCAGGCGAAGGTCGAGGTCGAGGGCGCTCAGGTCGTCCGGCGAGCGCAGGGTCAGCCGGTCGGGCTCCCACCGTGCGGCCAGGAGTTGCTTGGACAGCGGCGGCCGGTCGTAGGGAAGGTGGGGTTCGTCGCCGATGAGGGTGAGCGGGCCCGCGAAGCCCTCCCGGCGCAGGGTCTCGGCCGCCGCGAGTCCGGCGGCCGAGGCGCCGGCCACCACGATCCTCTTCATGTCGCCACCAGCCGGATGGCCGCCGCCGGGCAGATCGCCGCGGCCTCCCGCACCCCGTCGTGGAGTTCGGTGGCGGGCGTCTCGTCCAGCAGGATCGCGACGCCGTCGTCCTCTCGCTGGTCGAACACTTCGGGAGCGGCCAGGACGCACTGGCCCGACGCCACGCACTTGGGTTCGTCGAGTTCTACTCGCATGGGACTTCTTCCTTCTGTTGCTGAGAGCGGTTACCAGGTGACGGGCAGGGAGCGCAGGCTGTAGGCGATCCCTTCGAACGCGAACTCGATCTCGTCGATCGGGGTGGCCAGGCGGAGTGTCGGAACGCGCCGGTAGAGCGTGCTGTACACGACCTGGAGCTCGACGCGGGCCAGCGACTGGCCGAGGCACTGGTGGGGTCCGTAGCCGAACGCCTGGTGTAGCCGGGCGGACCGGCCCAGATCGAGCCGTTCGGGCTCGGGGAACATCTCGGCGTCCCAGTTCGCGGCGGACAGGTCGAAGATGATCCCGTCCCCGGCGCGGATCACCTGACCACCGATCTCGATGTCCTCCCGGGCGATCCGGCGAACCCCGGTGTGCACGATCGTCAGGTAGCGCAGGAGCTCCTCGACCGCGGCGGCGACGACCTTCGGATCATCGGTGTCACGCAGCACCGCGAGCTGGTCGGGGTGCCGCAGCAGGGCGAGCGTGCCGAGCGGGATCATGCTCGCGCTCGTCTCGTGCCCGGCGATCAGCACGGCCACCCCCATGGTGGCGGCCTCGGCGCGGGTCATCTCGCCGGCCTTGATCCGGGCGGCCAGCTCCGACAGCATGTCGTCGGCGGGGGCGGTCATCTTCCGCTCGATCAGGCCGTCGAGGTAGCCGACCAGCGCGGTGCTCGCCTCCTGCGCCTGCTGCGCCGACGAGCCGTGGCTCAACGCGACAGAGCTGTTGTGGTGGAAGAACTCGTTGTCCTCGTACGGCACGCCCATGAGCTCGCTGATCACCAGCGTCGGCACCGGCAGGCCCAGCGCGGTGACGAGATCGGCCGGCTTCGGCCCGGCCAGCATGGCGTCGATCAGATCGTCGGTGATCTGCTGGATGGCGGGCCGCAGAGCCTCGACCTTCTTGACGGTGAACGGGACGTTGACCATCCGGCGGAGCCGGGTGTGCTCGGGCGCGTCGGTGTTGGTGATCAGTGGCGGGGTGACCTTCGCGACCTCCGCCCGGCCCCGGGTCATGTGGGGAAAACCGGGCAGGTTCTCGTCGATGCTGATCCGGGGATCGGTGAGCAGTGTCCGCTGGTCGGCGTGGCGGGTGATGAGCCAGGGCAGGCTGCCGTCCCAGATCCGCACCTTCGAGACGGGTGCTTCGGAGGTCAGCTTCCGTACGGTCGCCGGCGGGTGGAACGGGCACCCGGCGTCCCTGGCCATCGGGTAGCCGGAAACGGATCCGGCGGTGCCGGTCAATGTGTCGGTCATGGGTCTCCCTCACTTCGATCTCGGGCCGGAACGGCAGATTGTCGCCTAGCCGATCGGCAAGCTCATTCCTAGCCGATCGGCAAGCAAATAGGCCAGTCAATGTGACGCAAGTCACTTGCCGATCGGCAGGTTGGCTGCTTGCCGATCGGCAAGCTACGATCGAGAAATTCGGGAGATCGAACGCGGCGGGGACGCCGCGGTGAGGAGCAGCCGTGGCCGTCAAAGCCGCCCAGAAGGCGTCCGGTGAGCCCCATACGCGGGAGCGGCTCATCGACGTCGCGGTTCGCCTGTTCACCCGGCGCAGCTTCGCGGGCACGTCGCTCCAGATGATCGCCGACGAGATGGGGATCACCAAGGCGGCCGTCTACCACCACTTCCGCACCCGGGAGGAGCTGCTCACCGCGGTGGTGGAGCCGGTGCTGCGCCGGCTGCGGGCGCTCATCGAAGCCGCCGAAGCGAAACGCACTCCCCACGCGCGAGCGGAGCACCTGCTCACCGGATATGTCGACCTGTCGGTGGAGCATCGAGCCGTGGTCGCCGTCTTCGCCAACGACGCCGGCGCGATCGAGATGCTGCGCGCCCAGCCCGAGACCAGCGACCTGATCAACCGCCAGCTGAACCTGCTCGCCGGCGTCACCCCCGGCCCGTCCGGGCGCGTCAACGCCGCCATGGTGATGGCGGGCATCGCCGCCGCGGCCGGCCCGGCACTGGTCCGCCTCGATGACGACACGCTGCGCAGGCACCTCACCGAGGCCGGCCGGCGCACCCTCGGACTCCGCGCTCCACGCCGTCCCCACCACGACGCGACACCCCGCGAACCGGCATCGGCGGACTGATCCTCCGGCCTCGTCCCGATCTCCGAACACCGCCGACGGGTCCGCCGCCACCAGCGGCGACGGCCTGACGACGGCGCGGGCGCTCGTTGCCGATTTCTGGTGCCGACCTTGCCGAATCGTGACACTATGGAGTCGCACTGTCACTGTGAGGAAGGTGGCCAGGTTATGAGCCCGGCGGATGATGACTTCGATCTGGACATCCGGCTCGGCACCCCCGGGGTTCCGCGTCCGAGCACTCTGGACACCGATGTGACGAACACGTGCATCACCGGGTGCCAGACCTGCATCACCTGCAACACCTGCCCCGGGATGTGCACCAACCAGACACAATGTGACCAGCCGACCTGCCACACCTGTGGCCAGGAAACCTGCGAGACCTGCCACACGAACTGCGGCACGTGTCTGGGTTGCCCGTCCCAGGACACCTGTCCGGCCTGTCCCACCGTACGGGGGCCGACCTGCGGCGAAACCGACTGCCATACCTGCGACAGCTGCATCGACTGCGGAACGCATGTCTGCCACGACTAAGAGCGCTTGGGCCGCAGTGCTGCCGAGCGCGATGGGAGTAAGAGCCGTTTCCGTCGCGCAAGAGGTGGCGGGTCGCATGCGTGACCCACAGCAGGTTCGGGTCTACGCGGAAAACGCGAGCCGGCAGAGCGAATTCGCCGGTTACCGGCGGTGGCGTCCGTCCGATGTCGCGCAGGGCGACGCGGGTCTGGCGCTGCTGTTCGGCTACGTGGACGCATGCCTGCCGGGCGACGGCTGGGACGTGCGCGCGCACGACTATGTGAGCCTGGCGGCGCGCGACGCACAGGAAATGACGCATGCACGGCCGAGCCTTTTCGGCGGCATCGCCGGTGTCGCGTTCGCCGCGCACTCGCTGTCGCGTGACGGCAGCCGCTACCGGCGGCTGCTCGGGGAGCTCGACCGGTGGCTGACTCCCCAGGCGGCCCAGCGGGCTCGCCGGTTGGAGCAGGCCGGGGCCGGCGTTTCGGTCGGGGCGTTCGACGTGATCGCGGGACTGGCCGGCACCGGCGCCTATCTGCTGTGCCGCCGGCCTGAGGCGGGTGCGGCGCGGGCGTTGGAGGCGGTGCTCGCCGGGTTGGTGGCGCTGTGCGGAGACCGTGAAGGGCTGCCCAACTGGCATACGCCGATCGGTGCCATGGGCGCCGACGAGCCCATGGCCCGCCAGTTCCCGCACGGCAATCTCAACTGTGGCCTGGCGCATGGCATCCCTGGTCCGCTGGCCCTCATGTCGCTGGCGATGCGGGCGGGGATCACCGTTCCGGGGCAGCGGGAAGCGGTCCAGCGGGTGGCCGGCTGGCTGGCCGAGCACCGCGCGGACGACGCGTGGGGCGCGAACTGGCCCTCCGCCTTCGCCCTTCCCTCCCCGGACTCGCCCCCGGAGCAGCCGAGACCCGGCCGCAGTGCCTGGTGTTACGGCAGTCCAGGAGTGGCGCGGGCGTTGTGGCTGGCCGGTTCGGCGCTGGAGGCGCCCCAACTGCGCGCGCTGGCGGTCGAGGCGATGGCCGCCACCTACCGCCGTCCCCTCAGCCGGCGGTACATCGACTCGCCGACCTTCTGCCACGGCGTCGCCGGGCTGCTGCAGATCACCACGCGCTTCGCCCACGACACCGGGGACCCGATGTTCGTCCAGGCCGCCGCCGATCTCACCGAGCAGCTCCTGGGGCTGTACCAGCCGGATCTTCCGCTCGGCTTCAGCGACCTGGAGCCCGGCGGCAACCGCGTGGACCAGCCGGGGCTGCTCGACGGCGCCCCGGGGGTCGCGCTCGCCCTGCTCGCCGCCGCCACCGACGTCCCACCGGCGTGGGACCGGCTCTTCCTGCTGTCATGAGCCTCCGCCGCCCGCTCTACCGTCCGCTGGACTGGCTCGTGGTACGCACCCCGCTCCTGCCCGTCGAGGACTACCTGGCCCTGAGCGAAGGGCCCCCTGACTGCGTCCGCGGGACCGCGTTGCCCGCGGACGCGCGGGTCCGCCGTGCGCTGCTGGTCGGCGGCGGTGACCTCCCGCGTGCCCTCGCCCGGTCGTTCAAGGACGACCGGGCGAGGCGTAAATCGGCCCGCAAGCTCCGGCGATACCTGACCCGGATGTCGACCCGGCCGACCCCGTACGGCCTGTTCGCCGGGGTCGGCCTCGGCGCCTGGGGCGAACGGACCGGCCTCACCCTGACGGCCGACCAGCCCCGGATCCACACCCGTCCGGACATGGAATGGCTGCTGTCCATGGTCACCGAGCTGGAGCGCCGCGCGGAGGTGCGTATGGGGCTGCGCTGGTTCGCCAACCCGGCGGCCTTCGTCCGAGCCGGCCGCGTCCGGCTCGGCGAGCGCGCGACGACCGGCGATGGAACAGCCGGATCGGTCTCGCTGCGCGCCACCGCGCCGGTCCTTCGCGCGCTGGAGGTCGCCCGCGAACCGGTTCCCTACCACCGGCTGTTCGACGAGCTCACCGGCGGCTCGGCGGCGACCGCGGACAAGGTCGCCCGGCTGCTTGAGCAGTTGTGGGCGCACGGTGTGCTGTTGACCGACCTCCGGCCGCCGCTGGCCGGCGGTGACCCGGCCCGGCAGGTGGCCCGGCGGCTCGCGGAGCTCCCCGCGACCCACACGGAGGCCAAGTCGCTCGACCACTTGCTGGAGGCGATGAGCAGATGGGATCGGCTGCCTCCCGAGGCGGGCGCCGACCGCTTCGCCGACCTCGTCGAACAGGCCGAGTCCGTGCACCCCGTCGAGCCTGGCCGGGCACGGCTGCAGAGCGACATGGCGCTCCCGCTGGGCGGCCGGACGGTTCATCGAAGAGTCGCCGTCGAAGTGGCCAGGGCCGCCGAGCTGATGCTGCGGCTGTCCCCGATGCCGCGAGGTTCGGCGGTCCTGGACTCCTACCGGCGCGCGTTCGAGGCGCGCTACGGTCCGGGGACCGAGGTTCCCCTTCTGGAACTGCTCGACCCCGAGATCGGTCTCGGCCCGCCAGAGCACTCCAACGGCTCAGGAACGGCCGCCGCGAACCGGCACCAGACACTGCTGGGCCTGGCCCTGGAGGCGATCAGGGACGGCCGGCGCGTCGTCGACCTGGACGAGACGGCCCTGACCGCCCTGCAGACCTGGGAACCGTCGCCCTCGGCCGCCCCGACTTCGCTCGACATTTCGGTATTCGTGCTGGCGGCCTCCCCGAGCGCCGTCGACGACGGTGACTTCTCGCTGGTCATCGGCCCCAACCAGGGCGGCGGCGCCGCCGGGCGTACGTTGGGCCGCTTCGCCCACCTGATCGGTCACGACGCCGTGGCCGCCCTGGCCTCCGTCGCGCGGGCCGAGGCCGCCGTCCGCCCCGGCCGGCTCTGGGCCGAGGTCGACTACCAGCCGCGCCGGGCGCGCAGCGGCAACGTCACGATCCGGCCGCTCGTCCGCGACCACGCGATCGTGCTCGACGCCGTTCCCGCGGCGCTCGGCCGGGCGGTGCCGGTGGACGAGCTGTTCGTCGGCGTCCGCGACGGCCGCTTCGTGGTGCGGTGGCCGGCGCTCGAGCTGGACGTGATGGCCTGCGCGGGACACATGCTCACCGGCCGGCAGGCGCCCGCGGTCGTCCGCTTCCTCGACGAGGTCGCCTGCGCCGGTCAGCCGCGGCTCGGCGGGTTCGGCTGGGGCCCGGCGGCCCAGTTCCCCTTCCTGCCCAGGGTCCGGGTGGGGAAGGTGATATTGACCCCGGCGACCTGGCGGGTGCCGAGCATGCGGGCGGGCTCGTTCGCCGCCTGGCGGGAGCAGTGGCGGCTGCCGAGATACGTCTACCTGGCCTTCGGCGACAACCGGCTCCTGCTCGACCTCGCCGACCCCGCTCAGCTCGACGAGGTGCACCACGAGCTCGAACGCCTGCCCAAGGGCGGGACGCTGATCCTCCACGAGGCGCTGCCCGCACCCGAGGACGCCTGGCTTCCCGGAGCCGACGGCCACTACATCAGTGAGCTGCTGGTCCCCGTGGTGCTCGACCATGAGGAACCACCGCCGCCCAGCACCGTACGCCGGGCCGCGCCGGTCACCCGGTCGGTTCAGGCCACCGATCGCCTCCGCCCGCCCGGCAGTGACTGGCTCTACGTCAAGCTGTACCACGCGCTCGAATCGGCGGACGAGCTGATCGCCGGCCCCGTGCGGGAGTTCGGCGCCACCGTACGCGCCGACGGCCTCGCCGACGACTGGTTCTTCCTGCGCTACGCCGATCCGGAGCCGCACCTGCGCCTCCGGTTGCGCGGCGATCCCGACGCGCTGGCCACCGTCCTGGCGCCGCTGCTGTTCCGCTGGGCGACCTCGCTCATCGACGCCGGACGCTGCAGCCGCTTCTGCGTCGACACCTATGACCGGGAGATCGAACGCTACGGCGGTCCGGACGGGCTCGCCGTGGCCGAAACGCTGTTCGGGGTGGACAGCCTGGCCGTGGCGGACCTGCTGGACCTCGCCCACCGCCGACCCGGGCCCGACCGCACGCTCACCGCCGCCCGTACGGTCGACGACCTGCTCGCCGCCATGGGCCTGGACGAGGCCGGGCGCGCGACCTGGTACCGCGACCGAGCCCCCGCCAGTCCCGCCACCGGCACGGAATACCGCGGACGGCAGGCCGATCTCCGCTCAGCGCTGGGCGATCCCGCCTGGTTGCCCGCTCAGCCCGCCGGACCAGAGCTCCAACAACTCCTCCGCGACCGCGCGGCCGGCATCCGGTCGGTCACTCGTCGTCTCGACGACCTGGACGCACGCGGTGCGCTCTGGGTACCCAGAAAGCAGCTGATGTCCAGTTTTGTACACATGCACTGCAACCGCCTGCTCCCCGGCGGCCCCGCGAGCGAACAGCGGCTACTCGGCCTGCTGTCCCGCACCCGCGAAAGCCTCCGGCGCGCGCCGCTGAGAACCGATCACGGATAGCGTCATGCCGCTTGGTCCACAGCCCGAAGGATCAGCGCAGCTCGTTGATGCGGATCAGGTTGCCCGCGGGGTCGCGGAAGGCGCAGTCGCGAATGCCGTACGGCTGCTCGGTCGGGTCCTGGACGATTTCGGCGCCGCCGGCCCGCAGCCGCGTGAAGGTGGCGTCGAGGTCGGTGGTGGCCAGGGTGATGCGGGCGTAGGTGCCCTTGGCCATCATCTCGACGATGGTGCGGCGCTCGTCGTCGGTGATGCCGAGGCCGGTGGCCGGGGGCTCCAGGACGATGGCGGTGCTGGGCTGGTCGGCGGGACCGACCGTGATCCAGCGCCTTCCGTCGTGCCGGACGTCATTGCGGACCTCGAAACCGAGGACGTCGCGGTAGAAGGCCAGGCAGGCGTCCGGGTCGTCGTGCGGGAGGAAGGTCCAGTGAATGGTGATGTCCATGGCGGTCAGGCTAGGTGCGGCTCGAAGGCGGGCGCTTCTCGATTCCTGATCAGCTACGCAGGTCGAACGAGTTCTGAGACCGGGTGCCCACGAGAACAGCCATCCGCAAGTCCAGTGCGCCCCCGCCGGTTACGGGCGTTTGGCGCAAGGACACGTAGGGTCGCGAGCGGACGCGGCGGTGCGAACGCCAGGTCATCCGACCGAGATCGTACGGGTGGTCTGGGCGGCCGGTGAGCCGTTGCACAGGGCCGAGGAGCCGGTGTGGACGACGCGGGTCGAGCAGCCTTCGTCGTCCGTGACGGTGAGGGTGACCGTGAAGGTCCCGGGGCCGGGCAAGGCGTGGGCCGGGTTCGGGCCGCCGTCGGGCAGGCGTGTGCCGTCGCCGAAGTCCCAGTCGTAGCGGGTCACCTGGCCGTCGGGGTCTGTGGAGGCCGAGGCGTCGAAACGGCCGTCGACCTCGGTGAACGCCGCGGAGGGCCCCTGGTCGGGCGAGACCGCCACCGCCTGCAGCGCGGGCTGCTCGCCTGGGGCCAGCTTGAAGGGTGAGCCGTCGATCTCCTTCAGCCCGCCGCCGGCGGCGATGTCGAACGCGGACACGTCGTCGGAGTCGAGGTTCGATACGTACAGGTGGCGGCCGTCCGGCGTGGTCGTGAGCGCGCCGGGCGAATCGCCCGCCATGGCGGTGGGGAGCCGGGTCAGCCCGCCGTCGGCGCGGATGGCGAACGCCGACACCTTCCGGCTCCCGCTCTCCAAGATCCCGCCGTCCGTCACGTACAGGTGGCGCCCGTCGGGCGTCGTTGTCGCCGAGATGGGGAAGTCTGGGGCGAAGTACGGCGAGCCGGGCACGTTAACCAGGCTCCCGTCCGCGCCCACCCGGAACCCGAAGACCTGTTTGGAGAGCGAACTAGGGACGTAAAGGAAGCGCCCGTCAGGCGTGATCGCCATCGCGCCGCCCGATTTGCCGATCTTGGCAGGCCTGCCCAGCGAGGTGAGCGTCGAGTCGGCGTTGATGACGAACCTGGTCACGACGTCCTTATCGGTCTCGTTCACCCCGCGATGGCTGACGAACAGGAAGCGGCCGTCCGGCGTCACCGCCAGCCCCTGGGGCTCCACCGCGCCGCTCGGCACCGGGTCGCCGACCTGGGTGAGCTTGCCGTCCCGCGCGACCGAGAACACCGACAGCGTCCCGGAGTCCCGGTTGGTGAGGTACAGGGCCCGGCCGTCCGGAGTGATCGCCAGGCTGACCGGGCCGCCGTTCGCGGCGACCGGCGGGGCGAGCCGGACGAGTCCGCCTCCGGCGACCACCCGGTACGTCTCGACCTTGTTGGCGTCGATCTCCGTACCCGGATCGAAGCCGACCGCGACGTAGGCCGTTCGCCCGTCGGGGGCCAGCACGATGCCCCGGGAGCCGCCTCCCGTACGCACGCGCGCCCGCGGCCCGTCCAGGCCGCCGCCGGGCCGGATGCCGAAGATCGAGACATCCCGCGAGACCAGCCCCGATACGTAGAGCGCGCGCGTGGCCGGTTCGCCTGCCGCGAGCGCGGGTGAGACCAACGTTGTCATGACCGCGAACAGACCGACCGCCGCCGCCCCCGTACGTCTGAGTGAACTTCTCATCACGAATCCTTTCAGCGTGAAGCAGAGTTGAAGCCCCCGCAGTGGAGTCTGAAGGAGACGGGGCGGGGCGACTTAGTCCGTCAGCGCCAAATGCGTGCGTACGCACGCCAGATGAGGGGAGTGGCGGGTGCGTGAACTCATCCGGATGGACGAACTGCCGGTTTCCGATAGGTTCGCCGCCTACCGGGAGCTGCTTGCCAAGCTTCCCGCGCCTCTGGACGTCAGGTCGGAACGGCCGGCCGGGTTCTGGGCGGAGCTGGCGGGGGCCGAACTGGGCGCGCTGTCGGTGGCCTCGCTGTTCACCCGGACCGGAGCCCCGTACGAGGTCCACCGCACTCCTTCGCTGATCAGCAGGTCGGACCCCGAGGCGTACCGGCTGGTGCTGAACATGACGGGACACAGCGGCTTCACCCAGAACCAGCGGGACGCCCGGCTCGGGCCAGGCGATCTGGCGCTGTACGACACGTCGCTGCCGTTCCACGGGTGGCATGGAGCCGATGCCGGGACGCACCACTGGGTGATGGTGACATTTCCGCATTCGTTGCTTGCGATGCGGCCGGCGACGGTCCGGGCACTGCTCGGGGCGCGATTACCGGGCCGGGAGGGGGTCGGCACGCTGACGGCCGGGTTCGTGGCGCGGCTGGCCAGGGACATCGACCAGTACCGCCCGCTGGACGCCCCGCACATCTCGGCCGCCCTGATGGACCTGCTGATGGGGCTCCTCGGCCACGAGCTGGGCACTCCCGCGCCTGAGCCGTCCGGACAGGCCCTGCTGCTTCAGATCCAGGCCCACATCCAGCGCAACCTCGGCGACCCGGCCCTGTCACCCAAGACGATCGCCACCGGGCAGTACATCTCCGTACGGTCCCTGCACCGGCTGTTCCAGGCTCATGGCCTCACGGTCGCCGGCTGGGTCCGGGCCCGGCGGCTGGAGCGGTGCCGGGCCGATCTGGCCGACCCGCTGCAGTGGTTCCGGCCGGTACACGCCATCGCCGCCCGCTGGGGTTTCACCAATCGCGCGCACTTCAGCAACCTGTTCCGCGCCGCCTACGGGGTCAGCCCGCTGAACTACCGGACAGAACTGCGGACGCTCCCTGGCCCGCCCGCTCATGTCTACGCGGGTCGGGCGAGTTCTGAGATCGGCCGCTGAGGCTGCTGCTTCTCGCGCCGGTACAAGATGGCCCGCGCGGCCATCACGACGCAGCCGACGCCGAGCAGCAGGCCCCAGGTGACGTCGGTGAGGAAGTGCATGCCGCGGTACAGGCGGGAGAAGCCGACGATGAGCGGAGCGGCGACGCCGAGCACCCAGATCACCACCTGGAGCGCCCTGTTGCGGATGTGCGTGGTCAGGACGAGCGCGACCGCGCAGTAGAACCCGACGGCGGCGCTGACGTGCCCCGACGGGAAGCTGGAGGTGGGCGGGGCCGGGTCGATGTGCTGCACGGGTGGCCGGTGGCGTCCGACAGGCGTGGTGGTGGCCAGGAAGATGAGCGACTGGCTCCAGACGGCCGCGACAAGGAAGATCGATTCGCGCCGGCGCTTGTACACGAGTCTGAACACGATTGCGACGATCACGGTGAGCGCCACGATGTAGGGGGTGTCCGACAGGCTGGTGCCGTAGTCGGTGAGCGTGTTCCACAGCGGGGTGCGATCGGCGGCCAGGGTCCGGCTCACCTCCGCCTCACCGGTGGGCCAGGCGAGGATCAGCTTGCCGACGCCGAACGTCACCCCCGCCATCAGAAGCATCGGCAGTAAGATCGTCAGCGCGTAGTACTTCACGTGCTCAGCTCTGGTCATGGGTCACCTTCACCGACTCGGGGTCCACTCCTTCGGCCAGCGGCGAGGCGGGCCTTCGGCCCTGCTCGCGGCGCCATGTCTCGAATCCCGCCGCGGTGGCGGCGACCACGGCCGCGCCCAGGACGATTCCGGCGACCACGTCACTCACCCAGTGCACGCCGAGCGCGATCCTGGTGTAGCCGACCGACAGCACCAGGAACCAGGCCACGGCCCACGCCACCCGCCGCCCCCACCGGGGCAACCTGGGCAGAATGAGGAGAACGATCACTCCGGCGCCGAGCGTCACGCTGACCGCGTGGCCCGACGGGAAGGAGTCACCCGGCGCGAGCGCGACGGGATCCGGCAGATGCGGCCTGGCCCGGGCCGTGATGATCTTGAGTGCGAGGCCGAGCAGCCCGCCCACCGTCACGGTGGTGACCGCCCAGACGGCCAGCCTCGGCGCGCCCTTGTACAGCAGCCAGCCGGCGTACGCGATGACCGCGACACGCCACGGCCACGGCCCGAACAGATCCGTCCAGACGATGAGCACTCTGGTCACGGCGGGATGGGCGAGCGCGTACTCGTGCAGATCCTCGGCGACGCCCGCGTCCAGCCCGTTGACGGGCATCTTGGCCACGACCAGCAGCAGGCTGAACGGGATCATGATGAGCGCCACCGCGAGACTCGCTACCGTCAGCCGCAGCCCCAGACCGCGGTCACGATCGACGTGTGCCTTGACCCATTGACGCCTCACCATCCCGGTCCTTCCTCGATGCGCGTTCGCGCTCGGCTACCCAGGCGGAGGGGAATGATTCCTGCCTGAAAGCCGGCGGCGAGGGTAGTCCGGAGGGCATGTCCCCCACCGTGGCGGTTGTCGCGCACCGTAAGAAGACTCTCGGCGCAGGCCTGGACAGGCTGCGCGTGCTCATCACCGAGCAGGACGTCGGCGAGCTCCTCTGGTACGAGGTGCCCAAGAGCAAGAAGGCGCGTAAGAAGGTCCGCGAGGCGCTCGAACAGGGCGCCGAGCTGGTGTTCGTCTGGGGCGGAGACGGCATGGTGCAACGGTGCGCCGACGTGCTGGCCGGCTCCGGCGTGCCGATGGCCGTCCTGCCGGCCGGGACCGGGAACCTGTTCGCCACCAACCTCGGCATCCCCATCGACCTGGAAGAGGCGGTGGAGATCGGCTTCCGCGGCCGGCGGGAGAAGCTGGACCTGGGCCTGCTGAACGGCGAGCATTTCGCGGTGATGGCCGGCGCCGGGTTCGAAGCCGAGATGATCGCCGACGCCGACGGGCAGGCCAAGAAGCAGCTCGGCAAGCTGAGCTACGTCAAGGCGGCCGTCCGGCACGTCGGCGGGCCGCTGGTGCCGATGAAGATCAAGATTGATGGGACGACCTGGTTCGAAGGGGACGCGAGCTGCCTGCTGCTGGGCAACGTGAGCACGATCGCCGGCGGCATCGAGGCGTTCGACGACGCCCGGCCGGACGACGGCTGGCTGGAGGTCGGGGTGTCCACCGCCAAGGGGCCGGTCCAGTGGGCCCGGGTGATCGGCAGGATGGCCGCCGGCCGCTCCGACGACTCCCCGTTCGTCCGGATCACCCGGGCCAGGAAGGTGTCCGCCCGGTTCGGCACGCCGCTGACGTACGAGCTCGACGGCGGAGAACGCGAGGCCACCACCCGGCTCACGGCCAAGGCCGTCCCGGGCGCGCTCACGATCTGCCTGCCGGCGGTGTGACCGGTCAGCCGCTTTCGGCCGCGGTGAACCGCATCGTGCTCGGCTCCTCGCGAAGTCGCAGGTCATCGGCAGTGGCCTCGGCCTGACGCAGCACCCGCAGCACGTTGCGGCCGGCCACCTTCGCCAGGTCGGCGTCGGACCAGCCCCGGTCGGCCAGGGCCGCGAACAGCCGGGGATAGCCGGTCACGTCCTCCAGCCCGTTGGGCAGCCCGTCGCACCCGTCGTAGTCGCCGCCGATACCGAGGTGGTCGATGCCTGCCACCTCGCGTATGTGCTCCAGGTGCGCCACCACGTGGTCGATCGTGACGGCGGGCCTCGGGTGCGACTTCGCCCAGGTGTTCAGGAACTCGTGGAACGCCTCGAAGTCATGCGTGTCGACCCCGGCCGAGCGGGCGGCGTCGGTCGCGGCCAGCCGCCATTCCCGGGCGTCCTGCGACACGAAGTCGGGCACGAACGTGGCCATGCAGACCCCGCCGTTGGCCGCCAGCTTCTCCAGCACGTCATCGGGTACGTTGCGCGGCGCGGAACAGACCGCCCGCGCCGACGAATGCGAGAAGATCACCGGCGCCCGCGTCACCCGCAGGGCGTCGCGCATCGTGTCGGCCGACACGTGGGACAGGTCGACCAGCATGCCCAGTCTGTTCATCTCCCGGACGACCTCCTCCCCGAACGCGGACAGCCCGTGGTTCACCGGCTCGTCGGTCGCGGAGTCGGCCCAGGGGGTGTTGTCGTTGTGGGTGAGCGTCATGTAGCGAACCCCGAGGGCGTACAGCATCCGCAGCGCCCCCAGCGAGCAGTCGATCGAATGCCCGCCCTCGGCCCCCATCAATGAGGCGATCCGGCCCCCGGCGAAGACGCGCTCCACCTCGTCGGCCGTGGTCGCCAAGGCCAGCCGGTCGGGGTAGCGCCGGACCATGGCCAGCACGCAGTCGATCTGCTCCAGGGTCGCGGTGACCGCGTCCTCGGCGGGCCGGCAAGGCACGAAGACCGACCAGAACTGCCCGCCGACCATTCCGGCCGCCAGCCGGGGCAGATCGGTATGGGTGCGATCGGAGGTGTCGCCACTGATGTCGAGCCGGTCGAAGTCGTATCCGGCGAGCTTGCGCGCCGCCCAGGGCAGGTCGTTGTGCCCGTCGATCAGCGGGTGCTCGCGCAGCAGCCGGGTGACGCGGTGCGACGAACTGGACGACGCGACTACCGAAGGTGCTTCCATGCCGATCAGCCAATCACAGGATCGGCTCGCACTCGGCGTGCCGCCCGGCCGAGCCTCAGGTCCGCCGCCAGCGAGCCTCTCCCAGGCAGTACAGGGCGAACAGCAGCAGCCCGAGCGCGACCACCGCCAGCAGCCACGGCCCCGCCGGAGTGTCGGCGAACGCCCTGAGCGTCGCGTCGATGCCCCCGGCCTTGCCGGGGTCGAAGGTGATGGCCGCCTGGATCACGAAGACCCCGGCCAGACCGGCGATCACCCCGCGCGCGAGGTAGCCGGCGAGCCCGAGCCGGTTCATCACCGCGCCGGCCCGCGGCGGCATCGGCCTGAGCTCTTTGCGGAACTCCTTCTTGATTCCGTACCGCACCCAGTAGATGCCGAGCCCCAGGATGCCGAGCCCGATCAGCCCGACGATGACCTGTCCGGCGGGCAGCGAGAGCAGCTTGCCCGTCAGATCCTGGGACATCTTGTCATCGGACCCGGTCTTGCCGGTCAGCAGCATGGTCAGCAGCGCGGCGCAGATGAGCACGTAGACCACGACCCGGCTGCCCGGCTCGATCCGGTCCTTGAGCTTGTGCGCCCCGAAGATCGCCTCGGAGGCCTGCCACAGTGCCAGTGCGGCGAACCCCACGACCATGACCCATAAGATCACGGCACCGAACGGCAGCGCCGCGACCGTACTGATGGCCCCGCTCTTGTCGGCCTGCTGCCCGCCGCCGCCGAACGCGATCTGGATCGCCAGTACTCCGATCAGCCCATAAAGCACGCCGCGACAGACCAGCCCAACCCGCGCAAGCTTGTCCATGGCCGGGCTGTCTGCCGCCCGGCGTGCTACGGCCTCAGCTTCGCTCATGCGATTCTCCCGAGTGTCCGTCAAAGACCCTCGAACTGCCCGGGATTCCGTGCTCTAGACCTTCACGGGGTCGTCCATGACGCCATAGGTGGCCGCCCGGAACAAGAAGGAGGCCCAGGAGCGATAGGGCCGCCACGCCTCGGCCAGCTTCCGGTAGGCGGCCGGCGGCGCGTCCTCCGGCAGGCCGTACGCCTCACGCAGGATCCCGAACAGCCGCGGCTCATCACCCGGGAACGCGTCCGGCGCGCCCGCGCCGCGGATCAGGATCAGCCCCGCGGAGAACGGCCCCACGCCGGGCAGGGCGCGCAGCTCGGCCAGGGCCTCCTCCGGGCCGAGCGCGCGCAGGTGCTCGGCGGTGAGCACGCCGTCCAGCGCCGCGCCGGCCAGCCCGCGCAGCCACTCCTCCTTCTGCGCGGGCAGCCCGAGGCCACCGGCCTCCAGCAGCGTCACGGGCGGCGGGAAGGCCGCGTGCACCCGTCCGTCCACGGTGACCTCGGCACCGTACCGCTCCGCGATGCGCTGCTTGATACGCGAGGCGATGAGCATCGACGAGCGCTGTACGATCACCGCCCAGCACGCCGCCTCCCACGGACTCCAGAAGCACACCGGCCGCAGGCCGGGACGGAGCTGTTGCAGGTCGCCGAGCACCGGGTCGGCCTCGCCGAGCCCGGCGAAACCGGCGCCGTCCACGTCGAGGGAGAGGATGCGCGCCACCTCAGCCCGGATCCCCGGCCCCGCGGCCCGCGTCGTGGCGACGGCGACCCCGCCCGGCGCGGCCGTCACGGTCACGCCGATCGGCCGCCAGTCGGACTCGGCGCAGTAGGCGAACCGCAGCGCCCGCCCGTCGGAGGGCAGCGCGCTGGTGGCCGGCCAGTCCTCGACGAAGCGCAACGAGGCACCGAAGTCGAACGGGCCCTCGGCGGTGAGCGTGAATCCGTGCGTGGTCATGGGCCGTATCGTAGGAGGCCGAGCGGGTCGGCGCGGACGCGTCCGGTTCCCCGTACGACCGGTTGGCTGTCCACCCCTGGTGGTTACCAGGAGCACGGCTTGGCGCCGGTGACCACGTTACGGGCGGGGCAGAATCTTGCTATGGATGCCACATTACGGAAGATCATCGCGGAGCTGAACACGGCCGCCGCCCAGCACGACGCCGGCCAGGAGGACCGGCTGGACCGGTGGCGGGTGCTGGAGCCCGACGCCGGGGAGTTCCTGTGGTTCCTGGCCCAGAGCTCTGGGGCCCGGATCATCGTGGAGATCGGCACCTCGCGGGGTGTGTCCACCTTGTGGTTGGCCGACGCCGCGCGGGCGGTCGGCGGGCACGTCCTCAGCCTCGACACCGACGCCGAGGCCCAGGCGCACGCCCGCCGCGTGGTGGCCGAGGCGGGGCTGGCCGATCACGTCGAGTTCCGCGTCGAGGACGGGGGCGCGGCACTCGCCCGTATGCCGGACGGTGCGGTCGACCTGCTCTTCCTCGACGCCGAACGCGTCGAGTACCCCTCCTGGTGGCCCCATCCCTACCGGGTGCTGCGGCAGGGCGGCGTACTCGTGGCCGACAACGCCCTGTCCCACCCCGAGGAGATCGCCCCACTGCACGACCTCCTCCAACGGGAACCGCGCCTGACCGTCACCACGATCAACGTGGGCAAGGGCGAACTGGTCGCACTGCGGCGCTGAGAGCCTTCAGCGCGGACACCGGACGCATCAGGAGCCAGGCAGGGCTCGTAGAGATCGCAGGCGGCGCCGAGGTGCTGGTCGCGGGCCTGTTGCTGACCGGAGTCAGGTCGTGGGCGCCCAAGAACGTCTGGCTGTTCGTCGGCGCGAGGTGTGACCTCGCGCCGACTCCGGGTAGGGGGCGACTGTAAGGCACGAGAAGGGGGAACGGTCATGAGCCGCATCGCGGAATGGTTGAAGAAGGCCGAGGACCTGGCGAGAGGGCACCCCAAGCAGGCTGACGAGGTGCTGGATCGCGCCGAGCAGATCGCCAAGGAGCGGACCGGCCACAAGTACGACGAGCAGATCGAGAAGGGCGTGGACGAGGTGCAGCGCCGCTACGGCGGAGGCGAGCCGCAGGGCCAGCAGTCGCCAAGCCCGCAGCCCCCAGAGCCGCCGCCCCAGCAGCCTGGTCAGCGCCCGGAGTAGCGAGGCGCCGGTGCCGCGCAGTGGCGAATCCGCTGCTGCGGCGGGAATTGACGTGTCACGGATGGACAGCCGGCCGACTGGCGCATCCGGCAGGATTTCGGCATCAAGCCCGCGACCCCGCAGGACGAGGCGGCCTGGCGGGCGACGCCGGTAGGTCCCGGGATCAACCGCCCGAACGCTCGGCCAAGCCAGCCAAGCGCGCTATAAGGTCGGGAGCGGCTCTCAGGGGCCCGATTCACCCGATGTAGGGTGTCGACTTCCCTTGGCGGAAGTGCTCGATCCGGAGTCGTTGGGTGTCGTGCATGGGCAGGTCCTCGATCTCATCCGGGCTGACCCAGCGGACGTCGGTCGACTCGTCGCTGATCGCGAGCGCTCCACCGATAACGCGTGCCGTCAGGCAGATGTTGAACTGGCGGCGCACTTCTCCGTCGCTGTAGGCGATGATGTGCCGGGCGTCGGTGTAGAGGCCGGCCATTCCGGTCACCTCGACGTCGTATCCGGTCTCCTCCTTCACCTCCCGTACGGCCGCCTGCGGCACTGACTCGGTGAGGTCCATGCCCCCGCCGGGCAGCGCCCACAGCCCGTTGTCGGTGCGCTTTTGCAGGAGGATTCGCCCTTCGTCGTCGACGACCACGGCGGACACCCCCACGACCAGACTGTTCGGCTCGGGAGCGTCAGGGTCGTCGTAGTACTCGGTGCGGGCCACTTACCGCTCCTCGCCGGGGAGTCGAGACTGCTTCCACACGGCTTCGAAGCTGGTGGCGTAGGTGTCGAACAGCCCTTCCTCACTCATGTGGCGCAGGTGGTAGACCGGTGCGCCGTAGGCGTTCATGCCGAAGACGTGCGCATTGACGATCATATGGTCATCGCCCACGAACATCGAGTTGTAGAGCGTGGTGTCGTGCACGCGCAACTCGACGTTCGATGATTCGGCCAGCGGCCGGTAGTGCATAAGAGCGACCCGGCACCGCGACTCGATGCCGTGCCCGAACCGCTCTTCAGCACCCCGCCCCCGGATGACAGGTGAGTCGGCATCGCCAAGGAGGATGCGCACGCGACAGCCCTCCCGCGCCTTCGACGCCAGGAGATTGTTGAAGTCCGGCCACGACTCGTGCAGGAAATTGGCGGCATAGACCAGGATGCCGATGCGCTGCTCCGCCCGCTCGAACAGACTCCGCCACATGTCCAGCGGTGCGGATGCGCGGGTGGGATAGGCGGCGATCAGTTCACCGCTCCCTCGGTGACGTCGCCGTCCCTGCTCGATGGCGGGCCACAGGTGAGCGAGGTCTTCCCGGAGCACGATCGCGGCCCGGTGGGCGATGCCGGGGTGCGGGGTGCGGCCGGTGTTGACCCACCGCTCGGCGGTCTTGGGATCGACTCCTACCGCCTCGGCCAACTGCCGGACGGTGATGCCCGCGTTGAGCAGCGCGGCCCGTAGGCGCTCATTGGGTGCCATGGGACGTTTATACGCCGCCAAAGACGTCCCGTCATCGTCCTCAAGTGAAGTTTTCCCGTCCCGGCGCAGGTCAGCATGCTTAAGACGTATCAGGCCGCAACAAACGACCCAGCACCGCAAGGTAGAACAAGAGTTGCGGTTCCCTCCTTGGTCTCCACGTCACGACCATGCGCGACCTCCTGGAGAAGCGATGACCCGCGACGCCGTAACTACGAAGGCCGCCCATTCCTTTTATGCAGCCGAACGGCTTCACGCCGCCCTCGACGATCTTGGGATAGCCGCTGACGTTCACACGGGATACGGCATCGCTCTGGTTTCGGTCTGGGTGGATCTGGTGGTGTGGAGCGATGGCCACCTCTACTGGTGGTGGTCGGGACGCAGGTCCAGACAGCGCGGACGGTGGCTCTACTTGGTTCACTCCGCCGACGACCCCGCAGCGGCGGCGCGACGGGTGGCTGTGCGGTATGGACAGCTCCGAGAATGCCACCCGCTGTCCGCGCTGATCGCCGAGATCGCTTCATGATTGTCATCGACGAGTGCGTGAGCCCGCATGTGGCCATGGTGCAGCGCGATCACATCCGACTGGAATGGCAGCGGCCCCACCGAATGCTTGAACGTGCTCGGCCAGTGGCCTGGACCTGCTTTTGCCGCGCAACGGTCTACGAGCTGTGCGAGGGCTGCGGGCGTGCGTTTCTGCGGCGCATCGTCCAACGCGATGGCAGGCACGAGATCCACGAGATCTTTCCCTCACTGATCAGTGAGGCTCGGGAGATCTGGACGGCGTTGCTGTCCGGAAGAGCCCGGTAGAACGGGCGTGGCGGCGTGGGATCTGGAGGGACGGCGTCGTCACGCCTCATACCTCAGCTGGTCCATCCTCGACGGGCTGCCGAAGTCTCCAGCGAACCCTTCGAAGACGTCCAGCGTCTCGTCTCCTGTCCTCGGTTTCGAGATCCACTCGTCGCTTGAGGACATGGTGCCCTTCTGGCCATTGGAGTCACCAAGGCACTGCTGTCATGCGATTCGATTGAGGGCCGGGGAGTGTGAGGGGGCGGCAGCCCCCTCACAGGAGGGGCGTAGCCCCCAGTAAGAGCGCCCGAGCGAAGCGAGGACCATGCTTTTGTGGGGGTGTGGGGGGCGCCGAGACCTCCACAAAACGCAGCCCGCTGCGCCAAAGCGCGAAGCGCCCCTGAAAGCGAGGTCCGCGGGTGTCAGGGCGCCCGTCGAGTGGAGGGCTTTTCCACCAAAGTGGCGCCCGTCTCCGCCTCCAGGGCCGGGGCGTAGCCTGCGGCGCGCAGCGCGGCCATCGTCTCCCGTTCCGGGCTCGCGCTGATCAGCACAGTCGGTGCGATCAGGCGCAGGCCGAGCGCGCGGAGCGGTTTGGAGTGGGCGAGTTCGGCCAGTAGCGCCTCGTCGTCGGAGCGGATGCAGCAGCCGGATCGCACCACCCGCATCCGGCCGTGCGTCCGCCCCACGTCCTTGACCAGGTACTCCAGTGGCTGCGGGAGGTCGCCTTCCGCCACGGCCCGGAGCCGGGTGATCAGGGTGGCCGTTTCGTGGCCGGCGTCGAGGGCGTGCCGTACCGAGGCGTGGCTGATGCGCCACACCACCGCGTGCCCTTCCGATTCGCGGACGCCGACCGTGTTCAGGAGGGCGGCCAGTTTCGCTTCTGGGGCGCCGGCCACCACGGCGGTCAGGTCGGTCTGGAAGCGGGCCGTGGTGCGGGGGGCGGGGAGCATGTCGGACAGGACGGGGGAGAGCGCGGTGTTCGGGGTCTTCCATGCCTGGCCGGTGCGGAGCAGGTCGAGCACGGTGTGGCCGAGCCGGGTCAAGGCGCCCTGGCCGATGACGCCGAGGAGCGCGGCCTCGCGGAGGGTGGACTCGATGCGCTGGGCGCCGGCTGGGCCATGCGGTATGCGGGCGGGGCGGTGCCAGGTCGTGGCGGCCACCAGGTATGGCGGCGCGTCGGCCGCGCGTTGTGCGGGGGCGGCGGCCAGGGCCTCCAGCAGCGCGTAGCGCAGGCTGACCGCGTCGGAGTCGTCGAGGCCGGTCAGGGCGACGGGCGTCTGGTCGGGGTCGGGCCACCACAGCGGGATGTCGCGGCAGACGGCCCAGGCGGCGATGATCGGGACCAGCCGCTGGGCGGGCGCGTACGACAGCCAGCGGTCATAGGCCCGGGTGGGCAGGACGATGTGGGCGGGCGGCGGCACCTTGGCGCGGCGGTTCGCGGGGGGATCGGCCGGTTCGGCCAGGAGGCCCAGCAGGCCGGCGCGGAAGCACAGCTCCAGCAGGAAGCGGACGGTCTCCGGCTCGGCGATGCCCTTGGCCAGGCGTTTGGTGTCGCGGACCGCGACCCCGCCGGATTTGCGTACGGTGAGCGGCTGTTCGGCGCAGCCGGCGAGCAGCCGTTCGAGTTGCCAGGCGAGCGTTCCGGCGGCGGCCTCGGCGGCGGGCTCGATGCCCTCGGCCCGCGGCAGGTCGCGGGGCTGGGGAGGGTGCGGGGTGAACGTCGCCCGCAGCTCGCCGCGAACCGCGATCGCCACCTCTACCGGCAGTTCGGCCACCTGGGGAACGCCTGACGGGAGCAGCAGCCCGCGCGCCGCCAGCCAGTCCGCGCCGGCATGCCCCGAGCTACCGGCGAAGAAGACGTACTTGTTGGTGCCGTACGGGCCCGCCGGGTGGAAACAGCGGACCTCGAGCAGGGGCCCTTCGCGCGCGAGCCGGTCCAGCAGGTCCGTGGCCGAGGCGGGCGCCTTCGCCAGCAGGGCGTGCAGCCGGTCCGGATCCGTCAGGAACGCCACGACGTTCCGCTCGGCGGCTTCCCGGCCCGGCGCCTTGTCCAGCCCCAGCGCGTCGGCCAGCCGATGGACCTCCGGCGCGTTGAAAAACCGGGCGATGAGGTGGGCGGCGGGGCGGCCCAGGCCCATGCCGTCCGCCAGGTTCCGGTGGATATGGGGGGCTACCACGCACTTTTCTCCGTGGGGTGGCTGGAGCAGGCCCTGGTCGGCCAGCCGGGCCAGGGCCTCCTGCGCTTCCGCCCGCAGGTCCTGGTCCTGACCCGCGAGGAGGGTCAGCACCTCGGTTCGGGAGACCGCGCGTTCGTCCGGGTCGGGAACGCGCCAGTAGTCGTCGGGGATGGGGCCGTGCCGCTGGGCGGACAGCCAGGCGATCGCGCCCAGCGCCTGGAGCTCCGGGAGCGTGCAGAAGCCCATCAACCGGGCGAGCACATGATCCTGTCCGAGCAGGTGGGCGTAGTCCTCCAGCGACGGCTCGCGACCGCGAACGCGTAGCGCGCCGCGATCGGCCAGGAGCGCCAGTTGCTCGGGAGTGCGCGTGGTGAGCCAGGCCATGAGGGCGTCGCTGGGCATGGCTGGCAGCGTAGTACGCGAGGCGGACAACGGCTTGGCAGACCGGGCCGTGAACGATGAACCCGCAGGTCTAGAGGCTGCCAACGGGGTATGACCCTCTGGGAGACGTAGGAGGCGCGCGCATGCGAAGTGAGGGTGAGCGCATGCTGGGCGGCCTGCTGGGCGCGAGCCACCTGGCCGCCATCGAGGACCTGCCGGTCCTGGTCGCCGAGTATGCCAAGCCGGTCGGGTTCTGCCAGACCATGATCTACGTGGTCGACCTGCAGCAGCAGTACCTCGTCCCGCTGCCCGGCCAGCACGACGCGGTGGGCGAGTCGTTGCGGCCGATCCGCATCGACTCCACGCTCGCCGGGCGGGCCTACCGCAATGTGGAGGTCGTCCAGGCCAGGTACGTCGTCGAGGCGGAGGCGGAGGGGGAGCCGGCGCAGCCGGCCGAGGAGGGACGGCGGCGGCTGTGGGTGCCGCTGCTCGACGGCACCGAACGGGTCGGCATGCTGGCGGTGACCGTTCCCGCGGCTGATGACGACATCGACTGGCGGGTGAAGCAACTGGCGAGCCTGGTCTCCCTGCTGATGATCAGCAAGCGCAACTTCAGCGACACGTACGCCTCGCTGGTGCGCGCGGAGTCGATGACCCTGTCGGCCGAGGTGCTGTGGAACCTGATGCCGAGCGGCAGCTTCGCCAACGACAAGGTCGTGGTCGGCGCCGCGCTGGAGCCCGCTTACGAGGTGGGCGGCGACGTGTACGACTTCGCCCTCGCCGGCGACACGCTGCACCTGTCGATCTTCGACGCCATGGGGCACGACACCTCCGCCGGGCTGACCGCGACGATCGCCGTCGGCGCCTGCCGCAACAACCGGCTGCGGGGCACCGGCCTGCTGGCGGCCAGCGAGGCCATCGACGAGGCGATCGCCGAACAGTTCGGCGCCACCCGCTTCGCCACCGGCATCCTCGCCGACCTGAACCTGAAGACCGGCGAGCTGACCTGGGTCAACCGCGGGCACCACCCGCCGCTGGTGATCCGGCGGGGCCGCCGCGTCGCCACCCTGGAGAGCGTGCCGTCGCCGCCGATGGGCTTCCGCCTGGGCCTGTCCGCCGGTCTGGAGCACTACCAGCTCGAACGCGGCGATCGCCTGCTCTTCTACACCGACGGCATCATCGAGGCGCAGAGCCCGGAGGGGGAGGTGTTCGGGCTCGAGCGGTTCATCGACTTCGTCGTCCGCCGCGAAGCCGACGGGATGTCGGGGCCGGAGACACTGCGCCGGCTGATCCAGTCCATCCTCGAACACCAGCACGGCCGCCTCCAGGACGACGCCACGGTGCTGAGCGTCGAGTGGCGCGGCGAGAAGGAGCAGCGGCTTACGATGTAAGCCATGAACGGAGCGCTGCTGGTCGCCGGCACCACATCCGACGCGGGCAAGAGCGTCGTCACCGCCGGGATCTGCCGCTGGCTGGCCCGCAAGGGGGTCCGCGTCGCGCCGTTCAAGGCCCAGAACATGTCACTGAACTCGTACGTCACCGCCGACGGCGCCGAGATCGGCCGCGCCCAGGCCGTGCAGGCGCGGGCCGCGGGCCTCGAACCCGTCGCCGACATGAACCCGATCCTGCTCAAACCGGGCAGCGACCGCCGCAGCCAGGTGGTCCTGATGGGACAGCCGGTGGCCGACGTCGACGCGATGGAGTACGCCCGGCTCAAGGACCTGCTCCGCGAGAGCGCGCTGGCCTCGCTCGACCGGCTGCGAAGCTCGTACGACGTCGTCATCTGCGAGGGCGCCGGCAGCCCCGCGGAGATCAACCTGCGCCGGGGCGACATCGCCAACATGGGTCTGGCCAGGGCGGCGAACCTGCCGGTGATCGTGGTGGGCGACATCGACCGGGGCGGCGTCTTCGCCGCGTTCTACGGGACGGTCGGACTGCTGGACGCCGCCGACCAAGCGCTTATTTCCGGATTTGTCGTGAACAAGTTCCGCGGCGCGGCCGAGCTGCTCGAACCCGGCCTGGACATGCTCCGGGACCTCACCGGCCGCCGTGTGTACGGTGTGCTGCCCTGGCTGGACGGGCTCTGGCTGGACGTCGAGGACTCACTCGCCCTCGGCAGCCGCTCGATCGCCCCGCAGCGGCCCCACGGCGACCAGACGCTCCGCGTGGCGGTGGTCAAGCTGCCGAGGATCTCCAACTTCACCGACCTCGACGCCCTGGCCGCCGAGCCGGGGGTGCTCGTCCGCTTCGTGACCGATCCGGCGGAGCTCGACGACGCCGACCTGGTGGTGCTGCCCGGCTCCCGCGCGACGGTCAGCGACCTGGCCTGGCTCCGCGAGACCGGCCTGGCCGCCGCCGTCCGGCGGCGTACCGGACCCGTCCTCGGCATCTGCGGCGGCTACCAGATGCTCGCCCGCGAGATCCACGACGACGTCGAGTCGGGCGCCGGCCGGGTCGACGGTCTGGGCCTGCTTCCGGTGCGGGTCCGGTTCGCCGCGGGCAAGACGCTCGGCCGCCCGGCCGGTCACGCGTACGGGCATCCGGTCAGCGCGTACGAGATCCACCACGGCGTCGCGACCGTCGAAGGCGGCGAGCCGTTCCTCGACGGCTGTCGCCAGGGCGACGTGTGGGGCACCACCTGGCACGGCGCGCTGGAGAACGACGGCTTCCGCCGCGCCTTCCTCACCGACGTGGCCGAGCGGGCCGGGCGCGCCTTCGTCCCGGCGCCGGACACGGACTTCGCCCTGCTGCGCGAGAACCGCCTGGACGCGCTCGGCGACCTCGTCGAACACCACCTCGACACGGACGCCCTGCTCGACCTCATCGAGCACGGCCCGCCCGCCGTCCCGCTCCTTCCGCCGGGAGCTAGTGCAGGGTGAGCCGCTGGGCGCTGATCCAGTCGTCGATGAGCTCCCACTGGTCGTAGAGCCACCGGATCCGCGCCTCGCGGTCCTTGGGGATGCTTGAGGCGGGCACCCGCCACCACTTCGCGGTGATGTGCGCGCTGACCGGGAGTTTGCGCCACACGTCGCCGACCGTGATGAGGTCGTCCAGGCCGGTGTGCGCGACGAAGACGACGTCGGCCGACGGGCAGGACTCGATGGCCGCGATGGCGCCGCCGGGGCGGGGCGGCAGTAGATGATCCATGCCGCGGGCCCGTGACGCCTCCTCCTCCAGCCCCTTCTCCTCCAGCCGCCTGATCGCCAGCCGGCGGCGCCGCGGGGTGAAGTTGCCGCCCTCGGGGAAGATCACCAGCGCGTCGTCGTCGTCCATGGTGGCGGACAGCCGCCTGATCTCGTCGATGATGCCGCTCTCGGCGATACGGCGGGGCACGAAGGCGTTCGGCAGCCGGTTGACCACCACGTCCAGCGACGGGTCGAACTGCAGCGCCGCCTTCATCACGATCCTGGGCCGCCGGTCGTACAGGGAGAGCAGGTGATAGATCAGCAGGAAGGAGTCGCCGGGACCCGCGTGGCGGGCCAGGACGATCACCGGGTGGGTGAGGCGGGCGGCCTGTTCCTCTTCGGTGAGCGGCGGTTCGTGGATGTCGACGGTGAGGCGGAAGATCCGTACGGCGGCGCCGTAGACCTTGGTCAGGAACCATTTGATCAGCGCGTAGTGCCGCTCCTGCTGCCGGTCGCGGCCGAACGCGCCGGCCACCCAGAGCCCGAGGCAGGCGACGAGCACCGCCGACTCCAGCGTCAGCCACGCCACCCCGAACCAGGCGAACCGCAGCCCACGGCGTTGCGGTGGCGCGAGCCGCAGTGACGCGGCGAACGTCACCACGACCCACACCGGCAGCGTGACGAGCACGAACACGGTCACCACGATGACGAGTGGAGCGAGGATGAGGCGCCGCAGGATGCGTGGTGGCAGCAACGTCGGCCTCCAGGTGGTCAGATCTTCATCGTCCTCTTGTCCGCAGATACTTGGAAGATGCGTGGTGGGCCCGTTCGATGTAATGGGAGATCTGTGACAGGTCGCGGTAGCGGAGGTTCGACATCGGCTGCGTCGCCCCGGCGGGCAGCACGTGCACCTCGACGTCGGGCGGCAGTGTGGCCATCTCCTCGGCGAACCGGTGCCTGCGCGCGATCTCGAACGCCACCATGCCCACCTCCCAGGGCCGCCGTGGCACGCTGAGCGGGCGCTCGATCCGCCCGACGTGCAGGACGTAGACGCGCTTGGCCCCCAGTTGCACGGCCCGGCCGACGGGGATGCTGTGCACCAGGCCGCCGTCGAAGAAGTGCTCGCCGCCGATGGACACGGGCGGCAGCAGCCCGGGCACCGCGCACGAGGCCAGGACGGCGTCGACCAGCGGCCCTTGGTCGAACCAGTGCGCGGTGGCCCGCTCCACCGAGGCGGCCACGCACTGGAACGGCACGGCCAGCTCCTCGATCCGCGAAACCGGCACCATCTCGCTCAACAACGCTCGAAGCGGCCCGATCGGGTGCAGATGGGTGCCGGTCCTCGCCAAGGTGGACAGCCGGGTGACCCAGGAGCCGGCGAACGCCGTACGGACCACATCGGAACGCCACAGCGACGACAGCCGCTCCACGGCGCGGACGGGGTCGGCGGCCAGCAGCACCCCGTTCAGCGCGCCGACGGACGTGCCGACCACGAGGTCGGGCACGATGCCCTCCTCGTCGAGCGCCTGAAGCATGCCCACCTCGTGCGCGCCGAGGACACCACCACCACCGAGCACGAACGCCGTCTGCACAGGAGCACGTTACCGGGATCCGGCAGGAAAACGACCGGACCCAACGGCGCCCGCCGATTCCCGTGATCGCCGCTCCATAGAGACTGACCGGCCGGTCCCGGGTGCGAGGGGAATCTCCCTCTCGCCCGGGCCGGGTGCCGGCCGAGCAGTGTGGCTCAGTTGTCCAAGGCCAGGCGGATGCCGAAGCCGACGATCACGATGCCCGTCACGCGGTCCAGCAGGCGCCTGACCGCCGGGGTACGCAGGGCGCCGCTCATGAGGGCCGCACAGCCGACCAGCACGGCGCTCCACAGCAGGCCCTCGCCCACGTGAACCCCCGCCAGGAGCAGGCCCATGGCCGCGTGCGGGGCGTCCGCCGGGATGAACTGCGGCAGCATCGCCACGTAGAAGGCGCCCACCTTGGGGTTCAGCAGGTTGGTGGTCAGGCCGCGCCGGAAGCCGGTGCCGAAGCCGGTCTCCGCCGTGCCCTCCTGCGCCTTCGTCCTGGTCACGAGCATGCGGATGCCCATCCAGACCAGGTACGCGGCGCCGGCCCAGCGCAGGATGTCGTAGGCGAGCTGGGAGGCGGCCAGGAGCGTGGACAGGCCCACCGCGGTCAGCAGGCCCCAGGCGAGCGTGCCCAGCTGGATGCCCAGGACGACGCCCCAGGCCGACCGCCTGCCGGACAGCAGGGACGTACGCAGGATGAGCGCCGTGTCGAGGCCCGGCGTGATGGTCAGGAGGGCGACCACTGCGGCGAACGACCAGATGGAGGGGGCTATGTCCATGTTTGGGAGCGTAGTTCATGGGAGGCGGCCGTACCCGCACCGCCTCCCGAAGAGTGCTCAGGGGACCAGGAGCAGCTTGCCCGTCGTACGGCGAGCGGCGAGGTCCTCGTGCGCACGGCTCGCCTCGGCCATCGGATACCGGTGCGAGATGTCGATCTTCAGCTCCCCGGCGGCGATCCACCCGAACAGGTCGGAGGCCCGCCACAGCAGCTCCTCCCGATCGGCGATGTAGTTGACCAGGGTCGGCCTGGTCAGGAAGAGCGAGCCCGACTTGTTGAGCCGCTGCGGATCGAGCGGCGGCACGGGGCCGCTGGCCGCCCCGTACAGCGCCATGAGCCCACGCGGATGCAGCGCCTCCAGCCCGCCGTCGAACGTGGCCGCCCCCACGCCGTCGTAGACCACGTCCACCTGCCCGCGGAGTACGTCGGCGAAGTCGTCGTAGCGCAGCACCTCGTCGGCTCCGGCCGCGCGGGCCACCTTCTCCTTCTCCTCGCTGGAGACGGTGGTGTGCACGGTCGCGCCCCTGAGCTTGGCGAGCTGGATCAGCAGCTGGCCCATGCCACCGGCGCCCGCGTGCACGAGGACGCTGTCGCCCGGCTTCACCTCGTACGTGGAGTGCGTGAGGTAGTGGGCGGTCATGCCCTGCAGCATCGTCGCGGCGGCCAGCTCGGCGGAGATGGAGGCGGGCACCGGAACCACCCGGGCGGCCGGGACCACGGCCTTCTCGGCGTAGCTGCCGAGCACGTTGGCCCACGCTACGGTGTCGCCGACGGACACGTCCGTCACATCGGGGCCCACGGCGGAGACGACACCCGCCCCTTCCGAGCCGATCGGGCTGGGCAGAGCGAGCGGATACGCCCCGGAACGGTGGTAGATGTCGATGAAGTTGACGCCGCTGGCGGCGACGTCGACCACGACTTCCCCCTCACCCGGCGTCGGGTCGGGACGCTCTACATACTCGAGGACCTCTGGGCCGCCCTGGGCGGTGATGACTATGGCACGCATACCCCTAGTCAACTCCCCTTCGCGACCCCTCGATTCCACCTTCCGCCAATCCTCAGTCGATCCTGGCGAGCGCGCCCGCCTCCAGGGCGACCCAGATCGCGCCGTCGGGGCCCACCGTGAGGCCGTGCGGCTCGGCCGGGACGCCGCGCGACGGCAGCTCGTACTCGTCGATGACGCCCTCGGTCGTGATGCGGCCCACGCGGTTGGCGCCCCACTCGGTGAACCAGAGGGCGCCGTCGGCCCCGGTGATGATGGCGTGCGGCCGGGAGGCCCGATCCGGCAGCGGATATTCAATGATTTTTCCGGAAGGGGCCACACGGCCGATCTGGCCCGCGCCGATCTCCACGAACCACAGCGCCCCATCCGGGCCCGAGGTGATGCCCACGGGCGCGGCCCCCTCCGTCGGCAGCTCATGGATCGTCACCGCGCCCGACAGCGCGATGCGGCCGACGGCGTTGCCCTGGTTGAGGGTGAACCAGAGGGCGTCGTCCGGCCCTGCCGTGATGCCCGAGGGCATGCCGCCCATCACCGGGATCTCGAACTCCGTCCGCGCCCCGTCCGCCGCGATGCGCCCGATCTTGTCGGCCCGCATCCGGGTGAACCACATGGCCCCGTCCGGCCCGGCGGTGATCCCGTACGGGCTCTCCGCCTCGAACGCGGTCACCTGACCCGCCTCGGTGATCCGCCCCACCCGGCCACCCTGGAACTCGGTGAACCACATGGCCCCGTCAGCCCCGGGCACGATCACCGCCGGCCCGCCGTCCGCCGGGTCGAGCTGGTGGATCACGGGCTCCGCTCCGGGCACCAGCCTGCCGACCCGGCCCTGGTGCACGAGCGTGAACCAGAGCGCGCCGTCGGGGCCGGTGGTGATGCCGTACGGAGCTCCGTCAGAGATCTCGATCAGCATGTGTGGTCAGGGTTCCTTTCTCCCACGTAGCTCGAAGTCGTCGAAGGTGGTCTTGAGCACCGACCGCTCGGCCTTGGACGTGCGCGCGAACAGGCCGGCGTAGCCGTTGCCGATGCCGTTCGGGTCGTCGACCTGGTGGACCTGCGCACCGTTCACCCACATGGTCAGCCGTACGGTGGTGCCGTTCTGCTCGCAGGAGGCCTCGATCCTGACGGCCTTGCTCCCCAGCCCGTCCACCTGGACCGGCTGGGCCAGCGTGCCGCCCGAGCCGTCGAAGATCCGCCGGATGCGTGCCATGCCGGAGGTGTCCAGCGCGAACTCGTAATAGGTGCCGTTGTCGGTGTTGTGGCAGTAGACGCCGTACTCGCCGGTGCCCACGGCCCGCTTCACCTGGGCGGTCACGCCGACCACCACCGTCTGGGGCAGCATCGGCGTGGGCGTCGACGAGGGGCTGGGCGTGGCCGTCGGCGTGGCGATGAGGAACGGCGCCGGGGCCTTCTCCAGGCGCTCCACGTAGTCCGCCTCCACGTCGAGCCCGTACGTGCCGTCGGTCCGGTAGCCGTAGCTGACCGCGTCCGCCGGATCGTAGGTGCCGCTCCAGCCGCCACTGGTCTGGGTGAAGTCCTCCTGGTACAGAACCGGGAGCTGGGGCGGCCCGCTGTCCCGGAGCGTCGCCCAGGCCGTGATGCTCCCGGTGACCAGCACCGCCGCCGCCACGGCGATGCCCGCGACGATCCGGCCCCTTTTGGCGGGCTGCGACTCGGGGAACGCCGCGGTCGCGTGCTGCCAGGCCACCTGCGCGGTCTGAGCGGCCTGCTCGGGGTGTACCACCGGAGCGGTCTGTGCCGGGTGTATCGCCTGGGCGGCCTGCTCCGGCGCGACCGAGCGGCCGCCCACGAGATGATCGAGCAACTGCTGCGCGGTCGGCCGCGCGGCCGGATCCTTACGCAGCGCCGCCCTGACCAGCTCCCGCAACCCCGGCTCCACCGCGTCAAGCGCGGGCTCGCTGTTGAGCACCTGGTAGACGGTCGCGGGCAGCGTGTCGCCGCCGAACGCCGCCTTCCCGCTCGCCGCGTACACGATCAGTGAGCCCCACGAGAACACGTCGCACGCGGGTGAGACCGGATCGCCACGCAGCACCTCGGGCGCCATGTACCGGGGCGTGCCGATGAGCTCACCCGTCCCGGTGACCCCGCCCAGCGTGTCGAGCGCCCGCGCGATGCCGAAGTCGATCACCCTCGGCCCGACGGGGGACAGCAGCACGTTCGACGGCTTGAGATCACGGTGCACGACCCCCGCCCCGTGGATCGCGGTGAGCGCGGTGGCCACGCTGACCGCCAGCGCATCGAGACTCGACCCCTTGAGCGGCCCCGACTGCCGGACGGCCTCCTCCAGGTTGGGCCCCGGCACGTACTCGGTGACGACATAGAGCTGATCGCCCTCGAGCGCCGCTTCGAGCACCGCCGCCGTACAGAACCGGCGCACCCGCTGAGCGGCGTCGGCCTCCCGGCGGAACCGCATGCGAAACTGCTCGTGCTGGCTGAGCTCGGCGTTGATCACCTTGATGGCGACCCGCTGCCCAGAGGGATCCTCGGCAAGATGGACCGTACCCATCCCGCCTCGGCCCAGCACGCTCAGCAACCTGTAGCGCCCGATCTGGGAGGATTCACCGCTCACGGCGGGCTAGCTTACCGACATCTGCCTGACTGGCGGATGACCTCGGCGCTTGTACCCGATTGGCTGCGGGCCCGCAGCCTTCAGCTGAACATCGCTACCAGCGCCTGGTCGAGAGATCCGGATCTTGTTCGCGTTTGCGCGAAGTACCTGGTAGAACGCGAGTCGGAGGAGAAGGACCGATGACGAATTTTCCCAAGTGGAACGACTTCCGCGCCGACATCGTCGCCAACTCCGGCGGCGCGGAAGCCGTGGCTGAAGCACGACGCCACAATCAGGCCTACATCGACGGCTACCGGTTGGCCGAGCGCCGCAAGGCAGAGGGCCTGACCCAGTCCGACGTGGCCGAACACATGGGCGTGACCAAGAGCCGCGTCTCCCAGATCGAGCTGGGCGAGGTGTCCACCATCGAGACCATTGCCCGCTACGTCCAAGCGCTCGGCGGGCAGATCCAGGTCTCAGAGGTGTTCGGGGATGACCGCGATGCGTGTGGCGGCATGACCGGTCCGAGACCTTCACAGATCTGGTCAGGCGACGCGTTGCCAGGTGTCCCCGAAGTCGGCGATGACCTTCAGTTCTCCGCCGAGGGCATGGATGTACAGGCTGAGGGTGGTCAGTTCGGCGATGGCTCCGTTCTCGATCGCTGAGACGCGTTGCTGGGAGACCCCCATCGCCTGGGCCACCTCGGCTTGGGTCAGCCCTACCTTGTTACGCATGTCGGCCAGGAACCCCCCGCGCACCTGGGCCACCCGGCGCTCCCGTGCCTCCTCCACCGCCTGGCGGTCGTCGGGGTGGACGAACTCGGCGATGAACTCCTCACGGGTATAGGAGTGAAACTCGGTGCTCATGGCAACTCCTTCAGATACGCCTCATACCACTGCTCGGCCAGCGGGATGGATTGTCGGTACCACTGGTTCCATTGCCCGGACTTGTCGCCCGCGATCAGCAGGACCGCGTTGCGGAGGGGATCGAAGATGAACAGGATCCGTACTTCGCTGGTTCCGCTGGATCCGGGCCGCAACTCTTTGAGGTTGTGCAGGTCGGAGCCGCTGACCCGATCCACCAAGGGGCGTCCCAGAGCCGGGCCCTCATCCAAGAGCCGGTCGATGGTCTCGGCTACCAGCCTCCGCGTCACCGGATCTCCAGTACGCAACTCGTGGAGCCAGTCGCGTACCTGAGTGGTCAACACCAGTCGATATGCCATCCGCCCTCCAGACACAACAATCTTATTGTACTCCGAGAGGGGCAAACGAACACGCTCTTCCGCACCACACTGCCCGCTCCTTCCCGGTCCGGGAGGCGACCAGCGGGCCCGGATCGCGGCCGAGCCCGATCACCTTGAAGGCGCGGATCTCGACGGGGAGGGAGCGGGAGAAGTCGCGAATTCCTGCGAAGCGCTCAACCTCGGCGTGTTACGAAGGTATTTCCCATATCAAGGCTTGAAAGCGCGCAGTGAGTGCAAGCTGGGCAGGCCCCGTCCGGTGTCGATCGCCATGACGCGGCAGCCGGCGGCGGTGGCGGCGGCGATTCCGGTGGGGCTGTCTTCGATCGCGACGCAGCGCCTCGGGTCCACGCCGAGCTGGGTCGTGGCCTTCAGGTACGGGTCCGGGTACGGCTTGCCGCGGGTGGTGTCGTCGGCCGTCACGATCAGGGCGAAGTGGTGGTCGAGGAGGGGCAGGACCAGGTGGACGATGCTTCGGGGTGAGGCGCTGACCAGGGCGGTCGGGATGCCCTCGGCGTGAAGTTCGCCGAGGAGGTCCAGGGCGCCGGGGATCAGCGGTACGCCTCCGGGCTGCTCGGTGATGCGCGCGGCGAAGGCGTCGATGAGCTGCCGGGCGGTGCCGGGGAGGGTGGCGGCGTGGGGCTCGGCGGTGGACAGCAGGTGGGCCGCCACGTCCTCGGCCGCGCGGCCGAGCACGTCCGGGGTGTCGGCGGGGCCCAGCTCGACGCCGAGGGTCCGCGCCACCGAGGTCGCGGCCTGCCACCAGAACCCCTCGGTGTCCACCAGCGTGCCGTCCATGTCGAACAGGACGGCTTGCGGCACCTCCCACATCGGCACCTCCCAAATCGGCGCTGCCGCCCCCGATGAGGGCGGCTCAGATGGCATCGGCCGGTTCCGTAACGGGGGAGGGGGCCGTGACCGTCCTTTCGGCCACCAGTACGGGCCGCTCCACCAGGCGGACCGTCACCCGGGTGCCGGGTGCCAGCCGTACCGCCTCGTGACCGGGTACGTCGGCCATGACCTCACCCCCCGACAGGGCGACCCGGAGCCGGACGGAGGCGCCGCGGAAGGAGGCGGCGATCACTTCCGCCTTGCCCTCCGGCGCCGGGGTCACCTGCACGGCCTCGGGGCGGATCAGCACGTCCACCTCAAGGGTGCCGGGGGCCTCGCCGTCGACGGGCAGCAACTGGCCCAGCACCGTCACCTGGTCGCCCGAGACGTGCCCGGCCAGGTGGTTCATGGTGCCGACGAACTCGGCCACGAACGGGGTGGCCGGACGGTCGTAGACCTCGGCGGGTGGGCCGCACTGTTCCAGACGGCCGTTGCGCAGGACGGCGACCCGGTCGGCGATCGACAGCGCCTCCTCCTGGTCGTGGGTGACGAAGATGGTGGTGATGCCGAGGTCGAGCTGGAGGCGGCGGATCTCCTCGCGCAGCGACACCCGTACCTTGGCGTCGAGCGCCGACAGCGGCTCGTCGAGCAGCAGTACCCGGGGCTCCAGCGCGAGCGCGCGGGCCAGGGCGACGCGCTGCTGCTGGCCGCCGGAGAGCTGGTGCGGGAAGCGGTCGGCGTGGGCGGGGAGGCCGACGAGTTCGAGGAGTTCGTCCGCCTTGGCGCGTCTGGTGGCCACGGGGACCTTGCGTACGCGCAGGCCGAAGGCGACGTTGTCGCGGGCGTTCAGGTTCGGGAAGAGGGAGTAGGACTGGAAGACCATGCCCGCGTCGCGCTTGTTGGCGGGCATGTTGGTGATGTCCGAGCCGTCGATGAGCACGGCGCCGGAGTCCGGCCGTTCGAACCCGGCCACGCACCGCAGCGCCGTCGTCTTGCCGCAGCCGGAGGGCCCCAGCAGCGCCACGAACTCGCCCGGCGCGATCGTCAGGTCGAAGCCGTCCAGCGCCACCGTCTTGCCGAACACCCGCCTCAGCCCCCGGAACTCCACCTGAGCCGTCATTTCCTCTTCCTTCCCGAGAAGGCTGTGGACACCGCGAGCAGCAGCAGCCAGATGAGCAGCAGGCTGAGGATCGACACCGCGACCGACAGCTGCCCCTTGGACCCGGAGATCGTCACGATCCACACCGCGAACGGCTGGTAGCCCAGCAGCCTGGCCACGGTGAACTCGCCCAGCACCAGCGCGAGCGTCAGGAACGACGCGCTGGCCAGAGCCGAGCGCAGATTGGGGATGATCACCCGGAACAGCACGTGCGGCCACGACGCGCCCAGGTTGCGGGCCGCCTCGACGAGCGTGCGCACGTCCATGGTGCGCAGCCCGGCGTCGAGCGAGCGGTAGACGAACGGCAGCACCAGCACCACGTACGCGAGCACGAGCACGAGGGGGAACGCCGGGTTCTGCACCGCGATCAGCGTGGCCCAGAACGGCGTCGGGGCCAGCACGTCGGTTCCGGTGCGCAGCGAGGTGGTGAGCCCGGCCACGAACGTGATCGGCGGCACCACCAGCGGCAGCGTGCAGAGCACCTCCATCACCGGCCGCAGCCGCGGCGCGCTGAGCCGTACGGCCAGCATCGCCGGCAGCGTGAGCAGCAGGACCAGCACGATCGTCGCGACGGCCAGCGACATGGACAGCAGCAACGACGACCCGAACCCCTCGGCCGTCAGGAGCTCGCCGTAGGCCGCGAAGGACACCCCGGCCGTGGGCGTGTAGATCGTGTACCAGAGCGAGGCCCCGAGCGGGATCAGGAAGTACGCGGCGGCCAGCAGGAACACCACCCCGCGCCACACTCGGGGCCGGGTGGGCGCCGGCGCGGGAGCGGTCACCGGCTCCAGACCGGTCAGCGCAGCCATCGGGTGCTCCTCTTCTGCAGCGGCAGGTAGATCACCATGACTAGCCCGGCCACCACGATCATGTCGAGGCTGAGCGCGAGCGCGATGTTCTCGTAGCCGATCAGCACGTCACCCGTGAGCGCGCTGGCGATCTTCAGGGTCACCAGCGGCACCACGGTCCCGACCATGGCGTTGGCCGTCGCGAAGGCCGCGAACGCGCTGCCGAACAGCAGCACCACCCCGCCGAGCATGGATGGCGTGAGCACCGGCACCCCGACGAAGCGCCAGAACTGCCAGGCCGTCGCGCCGTTGTTGGCGGCGGCCTCCCGCCACTGCGGCCGCAGCCCGTCCAGCGCGGGCGCCATGACCAGCACCATCAGCGGGACCGAGAAGTACAGGTAGACGATCACCAGCCCCCAGAACGTGTACAGCGCGCCGGACGGCAGCCCGAGCAGGCCGCTGATCACGCCGGAGTTGCCGAGCGTGGCGATCCAGAAGAAGGCCAGCGGCACGCCGCCGAAGTTGGCCAGCACGCCGGAGGCCGTCAGCACCGCCTCGCGCAGCAGGGCGAACCGGGAGGTCACCACGGCCTGGGCGAGGAACGTGCCGAGCACGGCCCCCAGCAGCGCCACCACGGCCGAGAGCTTGACGCTGCCGGCCATCGCGTTGAGATAGCCGCCCTGGAGGCTCTGCCCGAGGTTGGCCAGGCTCGGCTCACCGTTCGCGGTGAACGCCCCCGCCACCAGCGCGATGGCGGGGATGCCGAATACCAGCGCGAAGAAGACCAGCAGGGGCAGCGCGCCGAGCCACCCCTTGGTGCGGGTCATCCCGAGATAGCGGCGTCCCAGCCGCTGGCCAGCTTGGCCTTGGCCGCGTCCACCTGCTCAGGGGTGGGGAACGTGGGCGTGCCCTCGACCTTGGGCAGCGCGTCGGCGGCGGCCTTGTCGACCGAGCCGTCGGCGGTCATGACCGGCAGCAGCACCGGCCTGGCGAAGCCCTTGAGGTAGAGGTTCTGGCCCTCGGCGCTGTAGAGGTACTCCTGCCAGAGGCGGGCGGCGGCCGGGTGGGGAGCGTCCTTGTTGACGGCCTGGGCGTACATCTGGAAGTACTTGCCGTCGGTGGGCACGTTCACCTTCCAGTCCAGGCCCTTGGCCGACATCTCGGGCGCGTAGGCGGCGTTGTTGTAGTCCCAGTCGATGCTGATCTGGGTCTCGCCCTTCTCGATCGTCGCCGGCGTGGTCTCGACCGGGTTGTAGTTGCCCGCGGCCTTCAGCTTCTTGAAGAACTCGATGCCCGGCTGGATGTCGTCGAACGAGCCGCCGCTGGCGATCGACGCGGCGTAGACGCCGGCGAAGGCCGAGCCGGACTTGGTCGGGTTGCCGTTCATCGCGACCTTGCCCTTGTACTCGGGCTTGAGCAGGTCGGCGAAGCTCGTCGGGCAGGCGCTGATCTTCTTGGCGTCGCAGCCGATCGACACGTAGCCGCCGTAGTCGTTCGTCCAGAGCCCGGTCGGCTCCTTCTGGCCCTCGGGAACCTTGTCGAACGCCTGCACCTTGTAGGGCGCGAACAGGCCCTCCTTGGCGCCGCTGATCGCGAACGACTGGCCGAGGTCGACCACGTCGGGCGCGCGGTCCTGGCCCTTGCGGGTCTTCAGCGCGGTGATCTCGTCGGCGCTGGCCGCGTCGGGGTCCTCGCTCTCGACCTTGATCCCGTACTTGGCGGTGAATCCCTTGATGATCTCGCCGTAGTTGGCCCAGTCGGGCGGCAGCGCGATGACGTGGAGGTTGCCCTCCTTCTTCGCCGCCTCGACGAGTTTGTCCAGGCCACCGACATCCGCGGCGGAGGTGGCGGTCTTCGCGTTCACCCCGCCCTCTGACGCCTTGGTCTGCTGAGTGCCTGGGGCAGCGCCGCACGCTGCCGTGGCTACGGTAAGTGCTGCGATGACGCCTGCCACACGGGCGCGAGGTGTGAACACGTCGCCTCCACTTTCTGGGGGGTGTGGAAAGAATTTAAGGGAACTTGTACAAACAAGCCAGCACAAGTAGGACGCATCAACATTGCTCTTTCATGAATGCGAAGGGTCGCGGATGGTTGCGCGTTATGAACGGATCGCCGATGCGCTGCGTGATGACATCCTCGCCGGCGTACATCCGGTCGGCTCGCAGCTCCCCACGGAGGCGGAGCTGGCCGCGCGCTATCTCGCCGCCCGCGGCACGGTGCGGCAGGCGGTGGCGGTGCTGGTCGCCGAGGGGTTGGTCGGCTCCCGGCAGGGGGCCCGGCGCATCGTACTGGGCAAGGCGCGCAGCCAGAGCTTCGCCGAACTGCACAGCTTCGCCCAATGGGCGCGCGCCAACGGCTACCGCTACGGCGGCCAGGTGATCACTCAGGGTCGCCGGACGGCGAGCCCCGTCGAGGCCGCCCGGCTCGGCAGCGACGAGGTGCTCGACGTGCTCCGGCTGCGCACACTGGAGGGCGAGCCCGTCCTGCTGGAGCGCACGGTGTACGCGGACTGGGTGGCCGCCGCCGTCGAAGAGCTCCCGCCCGGCTGCGAGTCGGTCACCGAGGCGCTGTACGACTCGATCGGGCTGGTCTTCGCCTACGGCGAGCACCTCATCGACGCCGTCTCCGCGGGCGCCTCGGACGCCCGTCTCCTGGGGGTACGGCGCGGCAGCCCGCTGCTGCGCCAGCGCCGCATCACCACCACGCACGAGGGCAGATCGGTGGAGTGGTCCGACGACCGCTACCGGGCGGGCAGCGTGGTCTTCAGCATCCGCAACTCGATCGACGCCAACCCTCTGGTGCGGCAGGCGGGCGACTTGCGTTTCGGGGCCTGAGAACATATGTTCGAGTCATAAGCGCCCGCCTTCCCCCGGGTGGCTCAGCATAGGCACGAGAGCCGCGGGGAGAAGCGACTTGAGCAGACTCTATGGCGATCCGATAGAGGTGTGGACCAGGGACGGGCAGCCGACCCAGTTCGTCTGGCGCGATCGCCTCTATCTCGTCCGCCGGGTCCTCGACCACTGGGTGGTGGCCCGCGAGTGGTGGAAGACCGACGAGAACGATCCAGGTGAGCGGCAGTTCTGGCGGGTGGAGGCCAGCCCCGGGCGCGAGGTCGGTTCCTACGAGCTGCGGTTCGACACCGCCAGTGGCGGGTGGCTGCTCCTGCGGGCGTGGGACTGATGACCCCGCCGTTCCCCCACCTGAACGTGAGCTCCGCGTACTCCATGCGCTACGGCACCGCCTTCCCGAAGGCGCTGGTGCACCGGGCGGTCGAGGACGGGATGGACATCCTCGCGCTGACCGACCGCGACGGGCTCTACGGCGCGATCAAGCACGCGCAGGCGTGCGCGGAGGCCCGGATCGCCGCGGTGTTCGGGGTCAACTTCGCACTCGCGAGTCCCGGGACGCGCCCGATGACCGGGCCCGGGGCCCAGGACCGGGTCACGGTGCTGGCCAGGGCGGGCGGCTGGTCCTCGTTGGTGCGCCTGGTCACGGCCGCCCATTACGCGAGCGAGCGCGGGGCGCCCCAGGTAACGCGCGACCTGATCGCCTCCCTGGACACGGGCGGGCTGTCGGTGCTGCTCGGGCCTCATTCCGACGTGGGCCGCGCCGTGGCCGAGCGGCGTGACGAGCACGCCCGGGTGCTGCTCGACCTGTGGCTGGCCGCCGTGCCCGGCGTGGTGATCGAGCTGGTCGACCAGTACGGCTTCCGCGACGCCACCACCGCCGTCCGGATGCTCGCCCTGGCCGAGTCCCGGGGCGTGCCGGCCGTGCTCACCAATGCCGTCAGATACCTGGATCCCGCCGACCACCAGGTCGGCGACGTGCTCGACGCGGCGCGGCAGCTCGTCCCGCTGCACCCGCGTCACCTGGAGCGCACCACCTCGCATGCCTACCTCAAGGGCACCAAGGAGATGTGGCAGGTGGCGGCCAAGATCTGCGGGGCCGACCCCAACCGCGTCGGCCGCCTCCTGCACGCCACCCGCACGCTGGCCGAGGCGTGCGCGATCGACCCGGTCGCGCTGCTCGCGCTGAAGCACGACCCGCCGAACCTGCACCTGCCCGAGGTCGGCCGCGACCCGGTGCCGCTGCTGCGCCACCGCGTCGAGGACGGGCTGATCTCGCGCGGGCTGGATCGCTCCAGCGACGCGGGCGGCGCCAGGGAGCGCCTGCGGGCCGAGATGGACATCATCGAGCGGAAACGCCTGTCCGGATATTTCATAGCCGTGGCTGGCATCACCGACATGATCCGCGGCATGGGCATCCGCTGCGCGATCCGCGGCTCGGGGGCGGGCAGCCTGGTCAACTACCTCATCGGCATCGGCGAGGTGAACCCCCTCGAACACGGCCTGCTCATGGAACGCTTCCTGTCGGACGGACGCGTCGGGCTGCCCGACATCGACGTGGACGTGGAGTCCGCGCGCCGGCTCGACTGCTACAAGGCCATCTTCGACAGGTACGGCGAGTCGCGGGTGGCCTGCGTCTCGATGATGGAGACCTACCGGGCACGCAGCGCGATCCGGGACGTGGCGGGAGCCATGGGGCTGCCGCCGCACGAGATCGACGCGATCGCCAAGGCGTTCCCGCACATCAGGGCCAGGCAGATCACCGCGTCGCTGAACGACCTGCCCGAGCTGCGCGACAGCCGGCTCGGCGAGGCCGGGCTGGAGCGGGTGTTCCGGCTGGCGGAGAAGCTCGACGGGCTGCCCAGGCACATCGCGCTGCACCCGTGCGGGGTCCTCATCGGCAACGCGGAGCTGCGCGACAGGACGCCGGTGGAGCGGAGCCTGCTGGGGTTCCCGATGTCGCAGTTCGACAAGGACGACGTGGAGGAGTCCGGGCTGCTCAAGCTCGACGTGCTGGGCGTGCGGATGCAGTCGGCGATGGCCTACACGCTGAGCGAGATCGAACGGGTGGACGACGTCGTGGTCGAGCTCGACCAGCAGCACGGATCGGAGCCCGGCGTCGAGTACGTGCCCCACGACGACCAGGCCACCTACGACATGATCTGCGCCAGCCGTACGCTCGGCTGCTTCCAGATCGAGTCGCCCGGCCAGCGCGAGCTGGTCGCCAAGCTGGAGCCGCGCAAGATGCACGACCTGATCGTGGACATCTCGCTGTTCCGGCCGGGACCGGTGAACTCCGACATGGTCACCCCCTACCTGGAGGCCAGGCACGGGTGGCGCGAACCGTACTATCCGCACGAGCGGCTGCGCGGCGCGCTGAAGGAGACGCACGGCGTCGTGGTCTTCCACGAGCAGGTACTCAAGATCATCGAGGTGATGACGGGCCGCGACCTGTCGCACGCCGAGACGCTGCGCCGCACGCTGGCCTCGCCGGAGGGGCGCGAGCGGGTGCGGAAGCACTTCGTGCCGCTGGCCAGGTCGAACGGGTTCGGCGACGCGGCCGTGGACAAGGCGTGGAAGGTGCTCGACGCGTTCGGCGCGTTCGGGTTCTGCAAGGCGCACGCGGCGGCGTTCGCGCTGCCCACGTACCAGTCGGCCTGGCTCAAGCGGCACCACGCGGCGGCGTTCTTCGCCGGGGTGCTCACGCACGAGCCCGGCATGTACCCGCAACGCGTGATCATCGACGAGGCGCGGCAGTGCGGGGTGGAGATCCTGCCACTCGATGTGAACAGATCGGACAAGGACTGGCGTGTGGAACGGCTCGGCCCGCGGGTGCGGCTCAGGATCGAGCCCAACGACTTCCGGGCCGGGGAGATTGGAAAGGGGTACGCGCTGCGTGTGCCGTTCTCCGCGATCAAGGGGGTGAGCGAGGCGGAGGTGGGGCGCATGGTGGCGGGCCGGCCGTACACCTCGCTCGCGGACTTCTGGGACCGGGCCCGCCCGTCGCGGCCCGTCATCGAGCGGATCGTCCAGGTGGGCGGCCTCGACGACCTGCACGACCTGCATCCGGGCGGGGCCCGCTGGCGTCCGGGGCGGCTGACCCGCCGCGACCTGATCGCCCAGGTCGGCGTCCTCGACCGGACCTCCACCTCGGGCGTCAAACCGGCCACCACGAAGTCCAGGCGCTACACCCCGGCGCGTCCGGACGCCGTGCCGGTGGCTCGGCCCGAGGAAGCGGCCGTACAGCTCCCGCTGGGTTTCGCCGAGCACATCGCGCCCGGCGAGTTGCCCGAGATGACCGAGACCGAGATGGTGGAGGCCGAGCTGGAGATCCTGGGCATCGACATCAGCCGCCACGTCATCAGCTTCCACGACGAGCTGCTCGACGCGATCGGGGTGGTGCGCTCGGCGGAGCTGCTGTCCCAGCGCAATGGGGCCGAGGTGCTGGTCGCGGGGGTCAAGGTGGCCACCCAGACGCCGGCTGTACGGTCGGGGCAGCGCGTCATCTTCACCACGCTGGACGACTCGACGGGGCCGATCGACCTGACGTTCTTCGAGTCGGTGCAGGGGCGGTGCGCGGCGACGGTGTTCGGGTCGTGGCTCATGGTGGCGAGGGGGGTGGTCCGGCGCACGGGGCGCCGGGCGGTCTCGATGCGCGCGGTGGACTGCTGGAACCTGGTCGATCTCGACGCTTTGTGGCGATCGAGCGGGATCGAGGCGGTCAGAGCGCTGCTCGCCCAGGCTCCCGAGGAGTCGGCGGGGGTCGGCGGGCGGCGCATCGAATACGCCAATGGCTACAGCCTGTCTCCGTACGCGGACCTGGGGCCGGTGGTCGCGCCCCCCACTCGCCGCCTCTGGCATGCCAGCCAGGGGAGCTCGGGTCCGAGCGCGGCATGATTTTCTCTTTGTTACGGCACAGCCGCCCCCACCGCCACCCGCCGACCGTGGCCAGGGGCCTCCAGGAAGACGCCCGCTGACCGGCACGTGGCCGGCCGCCGTTACGGCGCGTTCTCAGCCGTCTCCGGGGTCATGGCTGAGACTCCGGCTCTCAGCCCGCCTGTTCGAGCGGGGCGGGCTCCGTGGGTGGGGTGGGGAGTTGGGTCACCGTGCCCGCCGTGCGGAGGCGGGCGCGGCCCCTGAGGCGAGCGCGGGAAGTGGAGCACTGGATGCGGGTGATGTCGCGGACCGTGGCAGCGCACAGGAGGGCGGACACCGTCGCGCAGGCGAGCTCCGGGAGGCCGATGCCGGTCAGGCCGTCCGAGGAGCCCAGGGGGAGGCGGGTGGTCACCAGGGCGAGGGTGGCGAGCCAGGTCAGCCACCAGGCGGTCAGCAGGGTGAGCCAGCGGCGCCGGTCGTGCGGTGGGGCGGTGCCGCGCCAGACCTCGTCCACCAGGAGGAGGGGCGCGATCAGGTTGACGCCGGGGATCAGCCAGGCGGCGGCCACCGGGCCCGCGGGGGCCGAGCGGTCGTTGACCTGCCTGGCGCGGACGAGCCAGCTGACGTAGGCCGCGGCGGCGGCCATCGTCGTGCCCGCGACCAGCATCATCAGCACGGCGAACACTGTCACGGCCCCGACCACCGCATCGGCGTCGGCGCCGTGGGGACGGCCGCCGAACGCCGCGAGCTGGGTGGCGAGGCGGCGGCCACGGCTGTGTTCGAAGATCACGAGAGCGCCCAGGGAGAGGACCTGTGCGGCAAGTGTCACGTAGACGATAGAAGCTGCCCTAACGGGCGGTGCCTGGGCGTAGCGCACGTTGTTCTCCCCCCGGGCCATGCGCTGAGGTTCTGCTTCACTTCTATCCCGCCAGGCCACTTGTTAATCAGCTCACCACACCGGATTCCCACGCCCAAGCTGCGATTTCCACCCGATTGCGGACACGGAGCTTGCCTTGAATGCTCCCCAAATGGGTCTTTACCGTCGAAAGTGATACAAACAGCTCGCCGGCCACTTCCTGGTTCGTGCGGCCCCTCGCCACCAGGCGTACGACGTCCAGTTCGCGATCGGTCAGCGGGTCGTTCGGCGGGGCGGCGACGCGGCGCTTGGGCTGGGCCAGGTGCTGCAGCAGTCGCACCGTCACCGAGGGCGACACCAGCGAGTCGCCGCCCGCCGCTGCCTTGACCGCCTCGATCAGCAGCGTGGGCCCGCTGTCCTTGAGCAGGAAGCCGAGGGCCCCCGCGCGCAGCGCTCCGTAGACGTACTCGTCCAGGTCGAAGGTGGTGACGATGACGACGCGCATGGGGTTCTCGACGCCGGGGCCGGCCAGGGCGCGGGTCACCTCGATGCCGTCCAGCTTGGGCATGCGGATGTCGAGCAGGCAGACGTCCGGCCGGAGCCGCCTGGCCTCGGACACCGCCTCCGCGCCGTCGGCGACCGCCGCCACGACCTCCATGTCCGGTTGCGCATCTAAAATCATCTGAAATCCGGTACGTACAAGTTGCTGATCGTCGGCGATGAGTACGCGAATGGTCACGGCGACAACTCTAGGATCAGCCGTTCGGCCGAGGGGGACGGGTCGTCCGGCCGATCCGCCGGTCCCCTCTCCGGCGAGAGGCTCGGCGCCATGAACGATGTGCTTGTTGGACGGGCCCTGGCCAAGCGGTTCGGGCAGACGGTCGCCTTGGGCGGAGTGGACCTCGCGGTCCGGGGCGGGGAGGCCGTGGCGATCATGGGCCCGAGCGGCTCCGGCAAATCAACCCTGCTGCACTGCCTGGCCGGCATCATGAAGCCGGACTCGGGCGAGGTGCACCTGCTCGGCCAGCGCATCGACAACCTGCGCGAGCGCGACCGCAGCGCGCTGCGCCGCACCCGCTTCGGCTTCGTCTTCCAGTTCGGCCAGCTCCTGCCCGAGCTGCCCGCCGAGGAGAACGTGGCCCTCCCGCTGATGCTCGGCGACGTGCCGAGGGACCGGGCCGTACAGCAGGCCCGCGACTGGTTCGGCCCCCTCGGCCTGCACGGCATGGAGACCAGGCGGCCCGGCGAGCTGTCCGGCGGCCAGGCGCAGCGCGTCGCCATCGCCAGGGCGCTGGTCAGCAAGCCCGCGGTGGTCTTCGCCGACGAGCCGACCGGCGCGCTCGACCAGACGACCGGCCAGGAGACGATGCGGCTGCTGGTCGAGGCGACCAAGCACAACGGCGCCTGCCTCATCGTGGTGACCCACGACCCCAACGTGGCCGGCTGGTGCGACCGCACGGTCGAGGTCCGCGACGGCCACCTGCTGGCCGGCGGGGTACGCGCGTGAACCTCGACCTGACCTGGCGGCTGCTCAAGGGCGGCGGCCGCAAGGGCCTGCTGGGCACCTGGCTGACCCTGGGCGCCGTCGCCGTGTCCACGGCGCTGCTGCTGTTCGCGGTGGCCGCCAACTTCGCCTTCGAGGCCAGGGCCGACCGGAGCGCCTGGCGCAACCCGGTCGAGACCAAGGGCGAGGCCGTGGCGATCGAAGCGGCCCGGCATGACTACGTACGCGATAAGGAGATCACTGTCATCGACCTGGCGGCGCTCGGCGCGGACGCGCCCGCGCCGCCCGGCATGGCCCGCTTCCCCGCGCCCGGCGAGGTCTGGCTCTCTCCGGCGCTGAAGGAGCTGGCCGGGCAGTTGCCCGCCGACCAGCTCGCCGGCCGCTTCCCGAACCCCAAGGGCGTGCTCGGCGAGGAGGCGCTGCTCTACCCGGGCGAGCTCGTCGCGGTCGTCGGCCACAAGCCGGACGCGCCTGAGCTGACCAGGCCGAGGAGCGACGACTGGATCGTCGGCTACAGCCCGGTGAAGGTGGCGAGCCTGGCGGGGGAGCCGATGGACGACGCCGAGGCCTACCAGGTGCTGGCGCTCATCGCCAGTGTGCTCATGGTCGTGCCGCTGCTCGTGTTCGGGGGCGCGGCGGCCCGGCTCACCGTGGCCAGGAGGGACCAGCGCCTGGCCACGCTCAGGCTGGTCGGCGCGACGCCCGGCCAGGTGGTCGGGATGACCGTGGCCGAGGCGGTGATCGTGGCCTTCGCGGGGGCGATCACGGGCACGCTCGCCTACGCCCTGGCCGCGCCGCTGCTGGCCGGGATCCAGATCGGCGGCGGGGCGTGGTTCGTCTCCGACCTGTGGCCGAGCCCGCTGGTCCTGGGCGGGCTGCTGATCGGTGTCCCGCTGCTGGTGGGGCTGTCGGCGGTGGTGGGGCTGCGGCGGGTGGTCGTCAGCCCGCTCGGCGTGGCCAAGCGGGAGACGCCGCCCGGCCTGCGCTTCATCAGGGTGATCGTCCTGCTCGCGGTGCTCGCCGCCGTTCCGTTCCTGAGCCGTGGCAACGCCGTAGGCCCCATCGCGGTGGTGATCGGCCTGGCGTTCCTCTGCGTCAACCTGGTCGGTCCGTGGGTGGTCGGCGTCATCGGGCGCGTCACGGCCGGGCGGGCGCGGCGGCCCGCGCGGCTGCTGGCGGGCCGGCGGCTGGTGGACGATCCGCGTTCGGCGTGGCGCACGGTGAGCGGGGTGGCCATGACCGGGTTCGTCGCCGGGTTCCTCTGCCTGCTCAGCCCGGGCACTCTCAGCGGCTCCGCCGATGCGGGCCGGCTCCAGGTGGCCGTCCCGGTGGGTCAGCCGGCCACCGTGGCCGAGCAGGCGCGCACCCGGCTGAAGGCGGCGGGGATCACGGCCACGGTGCGGCCGGAGAAGAAGCTCGTCGCCGTCGCGCTCGGCACCTCGGCCGACGCCGCGACCGTCGACCGGGCCCGTACGGCGCTGGCCGGTCTCGTTCCCGGGCACACGCCCACCACGGAGGCCGACGACGAGCACTTCGGCGTCCAGATCCTGGCCGATGTCCGCGCGGGCACGGTGGTCGTGCTGTCGGTGTCGTTCCTGGTGGCCATCGCCAGTGCCGGGATCACCGCCGCCTCGTCGATCCTCGACCGCCGCCAGACGTACGGGCTGCTGCGCCTGGCGGGCACGCCGCTGGAGGTGCTCGACAAGGCGCGCCGGGCCGAGACGCTCATCCCGCTCACCGTGATGGGTGGCGGCGCGATCCTGGTCGGCGCGTTCTGCGCGGCGCCGTTCATGATCGGCGCGGTGAACGCGACCGGGGTGATCACGCTGGTGCTCTGCGTCGGGCTCGGGTTCGCCGGGGTGATCGGGGCGGGGGCGCTGAGCAGGCCGTTGCTCCAATCGGTCACCACCGACCCGGCCCCGCGCCCCGACTAGCGTCAGTTCAGTACGAGGTCGCGGATGATCGTCAGTGAACGCTCGTCGCGCGGTCCCATCACGAGCAGGCTGGTGACCGGGCTCTGACGCCAGAGTTCGAGGCGTTCCTTGATCCGCCCGGGCGGGCCGACGAGCGAGATGCCGTCGGCCAGCTCATCCGGGATCGCCTGGAACGCCTCGTCCTTCTTCCCGGCCAGATAGAGCGCCTGGATGCGCTCGGCGGCCTCGGCGAAGCCCATCCGGCCGATGATGTCGGCGTGGAAGTTGCGCTGCTTGGCGCCCATGCCGCCGATGTAGAGCGTGAGCATCATCTTCACGCCGTCGAGCGCGGCCCGTACGTCGTCGGAGATCACCACCATGACCATGGCCGCGACGTCGAAGCCGGGCGCGGCGCCCGACAGCGCCTCGCCGTACATCTCCTGGATCTTGGACGGGAAGGCGAACAGCGGGAGCCAGCCCTGGCCGAGTTCGGCGGCCAGGGCCACGTTCTTGGGCCCCTCCGCGCCGAGATAGAGGGGGATGTCGGGCCGCAGCGGGTGGGTGATGAGCTTCAGCGGCTTGCCGAGCCCGTCCGGCAGGGGGAGCGGGTAGTGCGCTCCGTCGCTGGTCACCGGCTCCTCGCGGCGCCACACCTGGCGCATGATGTCGACGTACTCGCGGGTCCTGGTCAGCGGCTTGGCGAACGGCTGGCCGTACCAGCCCTCGACCACCTGGGGCCCCGAGGCGCCGATGCCGAGCAGCAGCCGCCCGCCCGTGAGGTGGTCCAGCGTCATCGCGGTCATCGCCGTGGTGACCGGCGGCCGGGCCGACATCTGGGCGATCGACGTGCCGAGCTTGATGCGCGAGGTACGCGCGCCGTACCAGGCCAGGGGGGTGAAGACGTCGCTGCCGTACGCCTCGGCGGTCCATATCGAGTCGTAGCCGAGCCGTTCGGCCGTCAGGACCGTTTCGGTCGCGTCGTCCGCGTTGCGCTGCCAGTAGCCGAGCTGCAAGCCGAGCTTCATGTGACACCTCCGGAATTAAGTTCTATTACGGCGGTCGTGATGCCGGGTGTCAATGCATGATCTTTCGGGGAAATTAGCTTCGTGGTTAACGTGCTGTGTCGTCTCGCCTCCGTTCTGCTGCTGCTCTCAGTGGCGGTGGCGCCGGTGATGCGGCCGGCGGTGGCCTCCGGGGCGACCCGGCCGAACATCGTCTTCGTGGTGGCGGACGACCTGGAGTACGGGACGCTCCCGTACTTTCCCGCGATAACCCAGCAGCTCGTGCGGCAGGGCGCCTCGTTCGAGCGGTTCTTCGTGACGAACTCCTGGTGCTGCCCGTCGCGCACGTCGATCCTGCGTTCCCAGTACATCCACAGCCATGGGGTGCTGACCAACACCGCGCCCGAAGGCGGCTTCGACCGCTTCCACACCCTGGGTCTGGAACGTTCCACGATCGGGACCTGGATGCAGCAGGCCGGCTACCGCACAGGGCTCATGGGCAAGTTCCTCAACCACTATCCGGGCACCACCGCCGCCGAGACGTACGTGCCGCCCGGCTGGCACGAGTGGGACGTGCCCGTACGCGACCTGTACCAGGAGTACGGCTACCGCCTCAACGAGAACGGGCACCTGGTGGACCACGGCTGGGGCGAGGAGGACTACCTGGAGGACGTGCTGGCGGGCAGGGCCCGTGACTTCATCACCGCCGCCCAGCAGCCGTTCTTCCTCTACCTCGCCCCCATCGCGCCGCACAACCCGGCCAACCCGGCCATCCGGCACGTCGACGCGTTCCCCGACGCGCGGGCGCCGCGCACGCCGTCGTTCAACCAGCCGGACGTGTCGGAGGAGCCGGAGTGGCTGCGGTCGAGGCCGCCGATCTCGCGGAAGGGCATCAACGAGATCGACGAGCGCTACCGCAGGAGGCTGCGGGCCATGCTCGGCGTCGACGACCTCGTCAGCTCGGTGATCGCCACCCTCCGGTCCACCGGCAAGCTCGACAACACCTACATCTTCTTCACCTCCGACAACGGCTTCCATCTCGGGACCCATCGCCTTGCGCAGGGCAAGACCACTCCGTTCGAGGAGTCCATCCATGTTCCGCTGGTGGTGCGCGGGCCGGGCATCACGCCGGGCTCGACGATCAAGGAGCTGACGGCGACGGTGGACCTGGCGCCCACCTTCGCCGCGCTCGGCGGGGCCACGGTGCCGCCGTTCGTCGAAGGGCGGTCGCTGGTGCCGCTGTTGCAGGGGCAGCGGCCGTCGCCGTGGCGGCGGAACGTGCTGGTCGAGTTCAGCAGGCCGGCCGACGTGTCGTCGGCGGCGCAGACGCCGGTGCCCTCCTATGAGGCGTTGCGGACAGAGGCGTATACGTATGTGAGGTACGCGACCGGCGAGATCCAGCTGTACGACCTCACCCGAGATCCGTACGAGCTGCACAACCTCGCGCGGCTCGCTGATCCGGGGCTCCTGCTGGGGCTCCAGGAACGGCTGTCGAGGATGCACGCCTGCTCGGGCGCCAGTTGCCGGGAAGCCGACTCAGCCGACTGAGCAGGTGCCGGGGACAGGCAGCCGGCCCGCACGGTAGGCGTTCGGAGGCACTCCCATCACCTCGCGGAACTCCGCCGTCATGTGCGACTGGTCGTAGTAGCCCGCGTCGGCGGCCAGTGACGCCGCCCCCTCGCGGCACACCCTGGCCAGCACGCCACGGACCCGGTTGATGCGGGCGAACCGCTTCGGCGGGACGCCCACGCCGCCCGTGAACAGGTTGCGCAGATGCCGCTCGCTCACCCCCAGCTCCGTGGCCACCTCGGTCACCGGGGGCCGCGCCGCTCCGGCCGAGAGCAGCGCCGCCGCCGCGCCCACCAGACCGGCCCGGTCCAGGTCGGCGGGCGACTGCGCGGCGAGCCGGTCGAGGAACGCCGCCTCCAGCCGCGCCATCACCCGCTCCGCCCAGTCACCTCCCGTCACCAGGTCCGCCAGCTCGCCGGCCAGCCGGTCCGCTCGCGCCCCCCAAAGGTCCCGGAGGGGGATGATCTGGTCCACGAGCTCGCTCATCGGCGCTCCGAGCAGGGGCCGGGCGGTCTCCGGGCGCAGCCGTACCGTGACGCAGTGCGGCACGTCCTTGGGCGCCAGGTACGACGCCCGCGTGCGCGGCCCCAGCACGTACAGCCGCCCACCCCCGTCCACCGTGCGGAAGGCCACCGTCGGCGCGGTGTCGGGCTCCCGGACGTGGATCCGTCCGGCTCTCGGAAGCGCTGTGCTCATGGTGCCGATTCTTCCTATAACCAAGGGGAGGTGCGCTGCCAGCCTCAAGGGCATGATCCTGATCACCGGTGCCACGGGCACCATAGGCAGCCTGACCGTCCGCCTCCTCATCGAGCGCGGCGAGACCGTACGGTCCATGACCCGGGACCTCTCTCGCGCGCCCGGCGGCGAAGCCGTCCAGGCCGACTTCGAAGACCCGCGATCGCTGCGGCAGGCGTTCGAGGGCGTGTCGGCCGCCCTCCTGCTGACCGGATTCGGCCAGAAGCTGAAGGAGCACGACCAGGCCATGATCGAGGCGGCCAGAGCGGCGGGCGTCAAGAAGGTGGTGAAGCTCTCGGCCGTCGGCACGGGCGACACCGACGACCCCGCCGACGTCAGATCGTGGCACGTGCCGGGCGAGGAGGCCATCAAGGCGAGCGGCATGTCGTGGACCATGCTCCGCCCGGCCGGCTTCGCCTCCAACTCGCTGGGCTGGGCGGAAGCCGTCAAGTCGGGCGGCCCGCTCCCCAACTTCACCGGCGACGGCGCGCAGCCCATCGTCGATCCGCGCGACATCGCGGCCGTGGCGGTGGCCGCTCTCACCACGAGCGCGCACGACTCGCGGACCTACGAGCTCACGGGCCCGGAGCTGCTCAGCGTCCCCGCGCAGGTGGCGATCCTGGCCAAGGTGCTCGGCCGGCCGCTGGAGACCGTCGAGATCCCCATCGAGACGGCCAAGGAGCAGCTGCTCGCCTCGGGCGCCGATCCCAGCCTGGTCGAAGTCGCGGCCACGGGCTGGACCATGCTCAAGGAGGTGGGCTGGCCGCACGTCTCGGACGACGTCCAGACGGTGCTGGGCCGCCCGGCCGCCTCCTACGAGTCCTGGGTCCAGGACCACCGGGCCGCTTTCAGCTAAGAGACGGGTAGGCGTGGGCCAGATGCTCGGCGACCGCGTTCGCGGCCTCGTCGGCATCGCCCGCTCGTACGGCCGCGAGAATGCGCTCGTGATCGGCCCGTAGCACGGACGTGTCGCCGAGCCGCGTCACCGCCTCCACCGCGTAGCGCCTCATCGAGTCGCGCAGTGACCGCATGATGGCCGAGATCAGCCGGTTCCCCGACGCGTCCGCCAGCGCGCAGTGGAAGGCGGTGTCGTGCTCGACGAACTCCTCCGCCGACCGCGCCGCGTCCATGCCCGCCAGGGCGGCGGCGAGGCCGGAGGTGTCGGACCCGGCCGTGGCCGCGCGTGTCGCCGCCCAGCGTTCGATCATCAGCCGGGTGTCGATCACCTCGCGCAGCTCCAGGCTGGCCAGTCCCAGATGCAGCCGGATCAGGTCGGTGAGCGCCGTGTCGGGGCGGGACGTCAGCACCGCCCCGGCGTCCGGCCCTCGCCCCACCTGCGACGACACCACGCCGAGCGTCTCCAGCACGCGCATGGCCTCCCGCACCGACGAGCGGCTGACCCCCAGTTGCTCGGCCAGGCTGCGCTCGGCGGGCAGCCGGTCGCCGGCCGTGAGACCGTCCTCGGCGATGCGTCGTTCGATCTGTGCGAGTACATCCTCGAAGGTTCGGGTCCGCCGGACGGGACGCCAGTCGGTCACCACTGTCCCCCTGGGTGTGGATTCGATATGGTCTGACCATACTGTGGTCAGACCATACATCGGAAGGAGAGTTGTGCGAGTCGCCCTGTTCATCACGTGCGTGAACGACACGCTCTTCCCCGGCACCGGCAAGGCCGTCGTGTCGCTCCTGCGCAGGCTCGGCTGCGAGGTGGACTTCCCCACCGCCCAGACGTGCTGCGGCCAGATGCACGTCAACACGGGCTACCGCGAGGAGGGCGTCCGACTGGCGCGCCGCTTCACCGAGGTGTTCGCCGGATACGACGCGGTCGTCGCGCCGTCCGGATCGTGCGCCGCCATGGTGCGCGAGCAGTACCCCAAGCTGGTACGGCCGGGCAGCAGGGGAGCGGCGGCGATCGCCGAGGTCACGCCCAAGGTCTACGAGCTCTCCGAGTTCCTGCTGGACGTGCTGAAAGTCGACGACGTAGGCGCATATTTCCCGCACCGGGTGACCTATCACCCGACGTGTCACTCGCTCCGCGGGCTGCACCTCGGCGACCGCCCGACCAGGCTCCTCCAGAACGTCCGGGGCCTGGAGCTGGTCCCGCTCCCGGCGGCGGACGAGTGCTGCGGCTTCGGCGGCACGTTCTCCGTCAAGAACCCGGCCGTCTCCGCCGCCATGGGCGCCGACAAGGCACGCAGCGTGCTCGACACGGGCGCCGAAGTGCTGTGCGCGGCCGACAACTCGTGCCTGATGCACATCGGCGGCACGCTCAGCCGCCAGCGGACCGGGGTCCGGATCATGCACCTCGCCGAGATCCTCGCCTCCACTGAAGCTTCCACCCAAGGTGGCGACGCCCAATGAGCGCGACATTCATCGGTATGCCAGGAAATTTCCCGCAAAATGCGGCGAAAGCCGTACAGAACTCTCAGCTCCGCTACAACCTCCGCAAGGCCACGCACACCATCCGGGGCAAGCGCGCGAACGTCGTCAACGAGCTCCCCGACTGGCAGGAGCTCCGCGCGGCCGGTAAGGCGATCAAGGACGACACCCTGCATCACCTCGACCGCTACCTCCTCCAGTTGGAGGAGGCCGTGACCAGGGCGGGCGGCCACGTCCACTGGGCCCGCGACGCCGACGAGGCCAACCGCATCGTCACCCGGCTCGTCCAGGCCACCGGCGAGAGCGAGGTGGTCAAGGTCAAGTCGATGGCCACCCAGGAGATCGGCCTCAACGAGGCGCTGGCCGCGCAGGGCATCACCGCCTACGAGACCGACCTGGCCGAGCTGATCGTCCAGCTCGGCGACGACTTCCCGAGCCACATCCTGGTCCCCGCGATCCACCGCAACCGGGCCGAGATCCGCGAGATCTTCCTCGACAAGATGCGCCCGGTCCCGGCGGACCTCACCGACGAGCCGCGCGCGCTGGCCGAGGCCGCCCGGCTGCACCTGCGCGAACGCTTCCTCAAGAGCAAGGTCGCCGTCTCGGGCGCCAACTTCATGATCGCCGAGACCGGCACGCTGGTGGTGCTGGAGTCCGAGGGCAACGGCCGGATGTGCCTCACGCTGCCGGAGACCCTGATCAGCGTGGTCGGCATCGAGAAGCTGCTGCCCTCGTGGCGTGATCTGGAGGTCTTCCTGCAACTGCTGCCGCGCAGCTCCACCGGCGAGCGCATGAACCCCTACACCAGCATGTGGACCGGCTCGACCGAAGGCCAGGACTTCCACCTGGTGCTGCTCGACAACGGCCGCACGGACGTGCTCGCCGACGAGGTGGGCCGTCAGGCATTGCGCTGCATCCGCTGCTCGGCCTGCCTGAACGTCTGCCCGGTCTACGAACGCGCGGGCGGCCACGCCTACGGCTCGGTCTATCCGGGCCCGATCGGCGCGATCCTCACCCCGCAGCTCAGAGGCATGTCGTCGGACCTCGACGCCTCGCTGCCGTACGCCTCCAGCCTCTGCGGCGCCTGCTACGAGGTCTGCCCGGTCGCGATCGACATCCCCGAGGTGCTCGTGGACCTGCGCGCCAAGGTCCGCCACGCGCCGGCCGAGCGCGCGGGCATGCGCGTGGCGGGCTGGATACTCAACGACGAGGTACGGCTGTCGAAGGCGCAACGCCTGGCCACCCGCTTCCGCAAGGTGGTGCCGAAACGCCTGCCGGGCCCGCTGTCGGCCTGGACCGACACCCGGGACCTGCCGGAGATTCCGGAAGAATCGTTCAGAGACTGGTGGGAGCGTAATGAGCGCGCGTGACGAGATCCTGGCCAGGGTCCGCCGAGCCGTGGAAGGCGCGCCCGAGGTGGCGATCCCGCGCGGCTACCGCACGGCAGCGCCGGTGGAGGACCTGGTGGGGCTGTTCGCCGAGCGGGTGGACGACTACCGCGCGGTCGTGCACGTGCTGCCTTCGGCCGAGGTGCCCGGCAGGATAGCCGAGCTGGTGGCCGGCCGCCGGATGGTCGTGCCGGACGGGCTGCCACCGGAGTGGCAGGTGCCCGGCGGCGTCGCGGGCGGCACGGTGGCCGAGCTGGACGGCGCCGACGGGGTGGTCACCGGCTGCGCGGTGGCGATCGCCGAGACCGGCACGATCGTCCTGGACGCGGGCCCCGGCCAGGGCCGCAGGGCGCAGACCCTGGTGCCCGACTATCACCTGTGCGTGGTCCGCGCGGACCAGATCGTGGCCGGCGTTCCTGAAGCGGTGGCCAGGCTCGACCCGGTCCGCCCGCTGACCTGGATCAGCGGGCCGTCGGCCACCAGCGACATCGAGCTCAACCGGGTGGAGGGCGTGCACGGCCCCAGGACGCTGGAAGTGATCATCAGTACCTGATGACCGCCGCCACGTCCGCGACCTCCGGCGTGAACCACAGCTCGGCGTCCGTCATGGTCGCGGCCCTGGCCAGCGCGGAGTCCGCGCGCTCCGGCATCGGCTCGTCGACCCCCCAGCGGCGTAGCTCCCCGGCGTCGGGGGCCAGCTGCGTGCCGCCGCCGCCGATCCACATGGGCTGCGGCAGCTCGCCCGGCATGAGCACCGCGTGCACCCTGCCCTCCCGCAGGGCGAGGGCGACGGCGGCCCGTCCGGTGGGGCCGCCGGTCTCGTGGTGCCGGTCGAGCAGCTCCGCCCGCCGGCGCTCGAGGTAGGCGTCGAGCGCGGTCTCGGCGTCGCGTTCGAACTGCCCGTGGTCGGCCCGGCTGCCGTGCTCGACCATCATCACGCGGTCCGCGGACTTCGTACCGAGATGATGGCAGAGCAGCGAGCGCGACTTCGGCTCGCCGGCCAGCACGACCAGTTCGAGGCCGAGCCGCCGGACCTGCTCGTCGATCTCGTGCGCGACGGCCACCGCGTTCTGCTCCCACGCCTCTTCCGCAGCGCGCTCGTACCGCTTCCGCGACCAACCGCCCTGCGCGGTCTTCTGCAGCGGCCACGCGGCGGCCCTGACGGTGGACCGGCGTGGCGAGCCGTCGCCGAAGACGGTCAGCTCGGCGCCCGCGTGGTCCGCGATGACCCGCAGATGCGGCACGTTCTCCCCGCGTAGCATCAGCATGGGCGTGACCAGCGGCAACGGTGAGTACGCGGCCAGCCCGGACGGCTCCTCGGAGAACGTCTCCGCCAGCACCACGTCCCCATGGGTGGCGAACATCGCCCGCCCGGCCGCCGCTCCGGTCGCCTCCGCCTCCAGGGCGTCGAGCGTCGCCGGGTCCGCCTCGCCACGGAGCCGGTGGCGCAGTCCCTGCCAGCGTCGCTCGCGGTCGAGCTGAGTGAGCCCGGCCAGATAGACTGAGGCGTACGGCCCGCGGCGCTCGAAGAGCGGCCGGATGAAGTCGAGCCGCACCGCTCACCACCTCCCCTTCTCCACGCCGAGCCCGAGCGTCTCCGCGTCCTGGTAAGTCATCTCCCTTGCGCCCTACCCCCGCTTTTATGAGCAAACATCGTGAGTGTGTACCCTGCCGAGGGTGTTCGATCCCGGCGTGAGAATCACCACCGCGCGGCTCGTGCTCCGGCCTTTCAGCACCAGGGATGCCGACCGGATCCGCTCGATCGTGCAGTCCGGTGTCCGGTTTCTGCCGCCCGGCACGCCCGCCAAGGTGTCGGGCATCACGCACTGGCTCAAGACCGGCGTACACGAGCTGCACCGCTCCGGGCAGGGCGTGCACCTGGCGATGGCCGACGCCGACGATCGCGTCGTCGGCGCCATCAGCCTGTTCAAGACCTCGTGGGGCGCGGGCACGACCGAGGTCGGCTACGGCGTGCACCCCCTCTACCGGGGCCGCGGCTTCGCCCCCGAAGCCGTGCGCGGGCTGGTCGACTGGGTGTTCACCACCACCGAGCTGCGCAGGATCGATCTGACGGCCAACCTGGACAACCTGGCCTCGCTGCGCGTCGCGCAGAAAGCGGGCTTCACCTGGGAAGGCGTGCTCCGTGACGCCGCCATGGAGGACGACGGGCCGCACGATCTGGTGATCTTCGGCCTGCTGCGCGGCGACAGCCGTGTCCCTTTCGAATCGCTGCCCCGGACCGAGCTGCGTACCCAGCGGCTGCTGCTCAGGCCGCTGGCCGAGGCGGACGTGGCGGACCTGGCGGCCACGGGCGCCGACCCGCTCACCCAGGCCGAGACCGGGCTGCCGCGCGGCTACACCGAGGCGGACGCCCGCGCGTTCATCGGCGCCGCCGAGCGGGCGCGGACCAGGGGACACGGGATCGCCTACGCCGTGACGGAGCTGGCCGGCGGCCGTTTCGTGGCGAACGTGGACCTCAGGGACGCCGACTGGGCCAACCGGACGGTGGAGGTCGGCTACATGACCGCGCCCTGGGCCCGCGGCAAGGGGTACGCGGGGGAGGCGGTGCGGGCGGTGGCCCGCTGGCTGTTCGTCACGCAGGGCTTCGGGCGGCTGCAACTGCGCGCCGCGGTCTCCAACGTGGCCTCGCAGCGCGTCGCGGAGAAGGCGGGCTTCGTCCGCGAGGGCGTGGTACGCAACGCGCTCCAGGGCCGGGACCTGGTCGTCTACAGCCTCATCCCGTCCGATCTGACCTAAGAAATGTCACCCGGCCGGTCGCCCACGACGGGTGGTTCGTGTGGACTGGCTTTCCTGCCCCTTTGTGAAACTCCTCGGCAACAGTCACCCTTAGTGGTGAGGTGGTGAGGCGCATGATCACAGTGGTCGGGTGGGACGGATCAGAGCTGTCGGCCAAGGCGGTCGAGCGGCTGCGCGGAGCGACGCTCGTGGTGGGGCCCGACGCCATCATCGGGCAGCTCAAGCTGACCGTGCCGGTCGTGGCCGACGGATCGCTGCTCCAGACCCTCGACAGTCACTTCGAGCAGGGCGAGGGCGCCGCCGTGGTCGTCGCCGAGGGCGATCCCGGCTTCTTCGGCGTGGTACGCAGGCTACGTGCCCACGGGCTCAAGCCCGACGTGCTCCCCGCCACCTCGCTCGTCACCCGCGCCTTCGCCTGCGCCGGGCTCAACTGGGAGGACGCCCTCGTCGTCGCCCCGGCCGGCCCGCACCAGCTCAACCGCGTGGTCAACGCCTGCAGAGCGCACCCCAAGGTGGCCCTGCTGGTGGCGCCCGGCGTCGGGCCCGGTGACATCGCCCGTGAGCTGGCTCCCACCACCCCGCGCGAGCTCATCGTCTGCGAGGACATCGGCGGGCCCGACGAGCGGGTCACCCACAGCCGCATGGGTGAGGCCACCACCAGGCCGTGGAAGGACCCCGACGTGGTGCTCATCATCGACCCCCTCCACCAGGCCAGGGAGCGCGGCTGGGTGGCGGGTGCGCAGCCGGGGCCGGCCGAGTGGGCGCTGCCGTTCGCGACCGCGATCCCGGCCGAGGTCAGGGCGTACATCCTGGCCAAGCTCGGCCCCAGGCTCGGCGACCTGGTGTGGGACGTGGGCGCCGGCTCCGGCGAGATCGCCGTCGAGTGCGCCCGGCTCGGCGCGGCCGTCGTGGCCGTCGAGCGTGACGACGCGGCCTGCGCCCGGCTGCGCGCCGCGGTGCTCGAACACGGCGTCAAGGTGGCGCTGGCCAGGGGCCAGGCGCCACCCGCGCTCGAACCGCTGCCCGATCCCGACGCCGTGTTCGTCGGCGGGGGCGGGGCTGATGTCATCGTCGCCTGCGCCGCCCGCGGCCCCCGTACGCTGGTCTGCGCGCTCAAGTCGGTCGAACGGGTCTCCGCGGTGCTCGACCGGCTCCGCGAGCACGGCTATCGTGCCGAGGGCACGCAGATAATCGCCTCAAAGCTCACCATTCAGCCGGACGGATCGCATAGCCTGACCGCGGCCGACCCAGTCTTCGTCGTGCACGCGACCCCCTCGCGTGTGGCGTGACCTGTCCCAACCGGCACGCATCGGTTATCCTCGCGTGTCTTGCCTACGCACCGGAGAATCCCTCAATGAAGCCCCCGCTCCTGCTCATCGGGCAGGGCTCGAACGATGACGCCGACTCTGCCGAGTTCGGCAGGTTCGTCCACAGGCTCCGATGCCGTCTGGACCAGCGGGCCGCCGACGTCTCCGGCGGCTATCTCGAGCGCGCCACGCCACGGGTGAGCGAGTCCGTCGCCTCCCTGGTCGCCCGGGGACACCACCGCCTGGTGGCGCTGCCGCTGAGCCTCAACAGGGTGGGCGCGGAGTTCCCCGCCGAGATGGCCCGGGTGCAGGAACGGCACCCGACGCTGGTGTGCGACTACGGGCGCCCGCTCGGGCCCGACCCGCGCGTGCTCGCCCTGCTGGCCGAGCGGCTCAACGACGCCGCCACCGAGATGCCCAAACTGCGCCCGCTGGAGCTGGTCGGCGGCCGGTCGCGGCTGCGGACCGTCGACTCGGCGGCCATCGAGTTGCCGGCCCACATCGAGCCGGGAGAGACCGCGGTCGTCCTGGTCGGTGAGGGTTCCACCGACCCGACGGGCAACGCCGAGATCCACCGCGTCTCCCGGTTGTTCTGGGAGACGCACGCCTACGACTTCATGACGGTCGAGACCGCCTTCGTCTCGGTCACGCCGCCCGGGGTCCCCGGCGGGCTCGAGCGCTGCCGCCGCCTGGGCGCCAAGCGCGTGATCGTCGTGCCGTACCTGCTGTTCGCGGGCGGGATGCTGGAGCGCGTGTGGGCGCAGGCGCTGGCCTACGGCGCCGGCCACCCCGAGCTCGACATCCGCTGCGCCGAGGTGATCGGCGACTGCGAGACCCTGGCCGATGTCGTCATCGACCGCTACGAGGAAGCGCTCCAACTGGTCCCCTGATCCCTACCCGGAGGTAAGCCGTGCTCGCTGAGACGCTCGCCGCGATTCGCCCCGCCGACCCGCACGCCATCGCCGACGCCCGGGCCTACCAGGACCGTCTCACCAAGCCGCGCGGCTCGCTCGGCGCGCTGGAAGAGGTCGCGGTACGTCTGGCGGGCGCCGCGGGCACCACCCCGCCGCCCATGCCGGGCCCGGCGGCCCTGGCCATCTTCGCCGCCGACCACGGCGTCCACGCCCGGAACGTCACCCCGTGGCCGCAGGAGGTCACGGTCCAGATGGTGGCCAACTTCCTGTCGGGCGGCGCGGTGGCCAACGCCTTCGCCAAGCAGGTGGGCGCGACGGTGACCGTGGTCGACGTCGGTGTCGCGGCGGACCTGCCCGACGCGCCGGGCCTGGTCAAGCGCAAGATCGGCTACGGTACGGACGATCTGTCCGTGGGTCCGGCCATGAGCGTGGATCAGGCCGTACTGGCTCTGGAAGCCGGCATCTCGGTGGCCCGCGAGCTGGTGGCGGGCGGCGCCCGCTGCCTGATCACCGGCGACATGGGCATCGCCAACACCACCGCCTCCGCCGCGCTGATCTCCGCCTTCACCGGCCGGGACCCCGTCGAGGTCACGGGCCGGGGCACCGGGATCGACGACGAGACCCACGCCCGCAAGGTGGAGGTGATCCGCGAGGCGCTCCGGGTGAACGGCGTGAACTCCGTCATGTCCCTGCCCAGCGACGCCCTGCGGGCGCTGGCCGCCGTGGGCGGGTTCGAGCACGCGGCGCTGGTGGGCTTCATCCTCGGCGGCGCCGCCGCCCGCGTGCCGCTGATCCTCGACGGGGTCATCGCCGGGTCGGCCGCCCTCGTGGCGGCGGCGCTCGACCCCGCCGCGCTGGACCACTGCGTCGCCGGGCACCGCTCGGCCGAGGTCGGCCACACCGCCGCCCTCGAACACCTGGGCCTGCGCCCCCTGGTGGACCTGGGGCTGCGGCTCGGGGAGGGCACCGGCGGGCTGCTGGCCTACCCGATCGTCTGCGCCGCCGTACGCGTCATGCACGAGGTCGCCACCTTCGACTCGGCGGGAGTGACCGAAAAACACGTGTGATGATGGGGCTATGTCGAGATACGGCCCCATGTACGGGCCCGATATCACCTTCCTCGGCGTCGACCGGTGCGACGTCGGCGACCCGGCGACCTACGCGGGCGCCGACGTAGTGATCATCGGGGCTCCGTTCGACGGCGGCACCTCCAACCGTCCCGGAGCCAGGTTCGGCCCGATGGCCCTGCGGCAGGCCTGCTACCTGCCGCACGACGGCTCCAGGCCCAGCCTGGCGCTGCGCGTGGACGCGCTCAAGGACCTGCGCGTGCTCGACGCGGGCGACGTCGAGTGCTACTCCGGCGACGTCGACTCCTCACTGGCCGCCATCGAGGACGCGGTCCACCGCGTCGCCGCCTCCGGGGCCATGCCACTCGTCCTGGGCGGCGACCACACGGTCGCGCTGCCCGACGCCAGGGGCACCGCCAGGGCGCATGAGCCGGGCCGCACCTCGATGATCCACTTCGACGCGCACGCCGACACGGGCAACATCGCCTTCGGCCACCTGTACGGCCACGGCCAGCCCATGCGCCGGCTCATCGAGTCCGGCGCCATCCGCGGCGACCGGTTCCTGCAGATCGGCCTGCGCGGCTACTGGCCGGGCCCTGAGACGCTCGGCTGGATGGCCGAGCAGAACATGCGCTCGTACGAGATGACCGAGATCGTCGCCCGGGGGCTCGAGGAGTGCCTGACCGAGGCGTTCGGCATCGCGCTCGACGAGTGCGACCAGATCTTCCTGTCCGTCGACATCGACGTCTGCGACCCCGGCCACGCCCCCGGCACCGGCACGCCCGAGCCGGGCGGGCTGTCGGCCAGGCAGCTCCTCGACTCGGTCCGGCGGATCTGTTACGAACTTCCGGTGGCCGGCATGGAGGTGGTCGAGGTGGCTCCGCCGTACGATCATGCTGACATCACCGCGTTCCTCGGGAACCGGGTTATTCTTGAGGCGCTGTCAGCGATGGCCAGACGCCGGAAGGACGATAATGGCGGGCCTCGCTGGGATCCTCACCAGCCGCTTCTTGACGGCCGATAAATCTCTCGGTAAGACCCGGTAGGTTTACCTCTTAACACACCAAGCTTCGCGAACGGGAGATTCCCCAGCATGGGCCCCTACCTCCTTGGCCTGCGGCTTTCCGGACGCCGGGTCCTCGTCGTGGGCGGCGGGCGTGTCGCCCAGCGAAGGGTTCCGGCACTGTTGGAGGCCGGTGCCGAGGTCACCGTGGTGTCGACGAGCGTCACGCCGGCTCTCGACGACCTGATCGCCACCGGCCGGATCACCTGGCACGCCCGGCCCTACGAGGTCGGCGACTGCGACGGAGCCTGGCTCGTCCAGGCCTGCACCGACGACAGGTCCGTCAACACCGCCGTCGCCGCCGAGGCCGAGGCCAAGCGGATCTGGTGCGTGCGCGCCGACGACAAGGACGCCTCCGCCGCCTGGACCCCCGCCTCCGGGCGGGTCGACGAGATCACCGTGGCCGTGACCGCCGGCGGCGACCCGCGCCGGGCGGCCGGCATCAGGGACGCGGTCGTGGGCGCGCTGCGCGACGGCACGGTCGACGCCCGCCGCAGCCGCACCAAACCCGTCGGCGTGGCCCTGGTCGGCGGCGGCCCCGGCGATCCCGGCCTGATCACCGTGCGGGGGCGGCAACTCCTCGCGCAGGCCGACGTGGTGGTCGCCGACCGGCTCGCGCCACGCGCCCTCCTCGACGAACTCGCGCCCGACGTCGAGCTCATCGACGCGGCCAAGGTCCCCTACGGTAGGTCGCTCTCGCAGGAGACCATCAACGAGTTGCTCATCGACCGGGCCAGGCAGGGCAAGTTCGTGGTCCGGCTCAAGGGCGGCGACCCGTTCGTGTTCGGGCGCGGCGGCGAAGAGATGATCGCCTGTGCCCGCGCGGGCATCCCGGTCCTCGTGGTTCCCGGCATCACCAGCGCCGTGGCGGTGCCCGCCGTGGCCGGGGTCCCGGTGACGCATCGCGGGGTCAGCCAGGATTTTCACGTGATCTCCGTGCACGTCGCGCCGGACAACCCCCAGTCGACCGTCGACTGGCCCGGGCTGGCCCGCTCGCGCGGCACGCTGGTGCTGATGATGGCCGTCGAGAGGCTGGCGAAGGTGGCCGAGGCACTCCTGAGAGATGGACGCCCTCCGGAGACTCCCGTAATGGTGGTACAGGACGGTACTCTTCCGACCCAGCGGGCGGTTGTGGCTCCACTTTCCACCGTGGCCGACCGCGTGTCCGCGGCTGGTATACGGCCGCCGGCGATTGTCATCGTCGGCGACGTCGTAAGGGTCGGCCAGGAGGTCGAGATGGTTCGAGCGGGGCGTCTGCCGTGAGCACGGCCATGGATGACGGGCGGCAGGAGTCGCCTGGGGAGCGGACGTTGAGCTTCCGCGCCATCACGGACGAGTCCGCGGCGCCACCACCTACCGCTGCGGCCGAAAGCGAGTCCGCGGCGCCGCCACCGGCCGCCGCGGCCGAGGAGGAGGCCCCGGCTTCGGCCGGAGAGTCTCCCGGTGAGTCGGCGGAGCTTGAGGCGTCGTCCGCTGAGTCGGCGGAGCCAGAGGTGCTGTCCGAGGAGCCGGCGGAGCTTGAGGCGTCGTCCGAGGAGCCGGCGGACCCTGAGGTGTCGTCCGACGAGTCGGCGGAGCCTGAGGTGTCGTCCGAGGAGTCCTCTGACGGGCCTGAGACGTCGTCTGACGCCGGCGATGCGGGCGATGCCGGCGCGTCGGACCCCGAAGAGCTAGAGGCATGGGCCGAGTTGGACGAGTCGGCTGACGAGGAGCCTGACGTGCGGGCGGAGCTGGAGGAGCCTGAGGCTCCGTCTGACGAGGAGCCTGCGGAATCGGCCGAGCCTGCTGAACCGGCCGAGCTCGCGGAGTCGGCTGAGTTCACGGAGTCGGCTGAGCTCGCGGAGTCGGCCCAACTCGCGGGGCTCGACGAGCCCGCGGAGCCGGCCTGGCTCAGGGAGCTCGACGAGGCGGAGGCACGGGCGGAGCTCGCGGAGCAGCAGGCGCGGGCGGCGCTCGCGGAGACCGACAAGCCTGTGCAACCGGCCGGGTTCCTGACACTCGATGACCCGGAGGCGCGGGTCGAGCCCGCGGAGACCGGCGAGTCTGCCGAGGCCGGGCCTGAGGGATCGGCCGCCGCCTCGAAGCCGTCCGCCTGGCACTTCCCGGACCCGCAGGCCGAACGAGACTTGGAAGCGCAGGCCGCAGAGGCCGCACGCGGTGAGGCCGCCGACACGGGGAAGCCCGCCGGCGGGAGGCCCCCCGCACCACGGGTCGAGCCGCTGCCTCCCCAGATGGTCGCGGCGCTGACGGCGGCGCTCAACGCGCTTCGCGAGAGCGTGTCCGACCTGCGGTTCGGCCTGGATCTGCCCGGCGCGGCCGAGGCCAGGCAGGCCCGCGCCGACCTGCTCGCCCAGCTCCAGGACTACGTGCTCCCGAGAGTACGGACGAACACCGCGCCCGCCCTCATAGTGGTCGCGGGCTCCACCGGCGCGGGCAAGTCCACACTGGTCAACTCCCTCGCCGAGAAGAACATCTCCCGCACCGGCGTACGACGGCCCACCACCGGCATCCCCGTGCTGGTCTGCCACCCGGACGACCAGCAGTGGTTCACCAAGGGTGACCTGCTCGGCGGTCTGCGGCGGATCGACAAGCCGTCGCCCGAAGCCGGCCGCGGCAGCCTGGTCGTGGTCGCGACCGAGAAGCTGCCGCAGGGCGTGGCGCTGCTCGACACCCCCGACATCGACTCGGTCGTCGAGGAGCACCACGAGATCGCCCACCGCATGCTCGACGCCGCGGACCTGTGGATCTTCGTCACCACCGCCGCCCGCTACGCCGACGCCCCCGCCTGGAACCTGCTGCGCCTGGCCAAGGAACGCGGCGCCCGGCTGGCCATCGTGCTCTCGCGCGTCCAGCCCAAGGCACGCGAGGTCGTGCTGAAGCACTTCGTCCGGATGCTCACCGAATACGGCTTGGGCGAGGTCGACAGGTTCGTCATCGGCGAGGCGAAGGTGGTCGACGGCAGGCTGCCCGACCACGAGATGACCGATCTGCGCCTCTGGCTGGCCGAGCTCTCCGTCGACGAGGACCGCCGCGCGCAGGCCGTGCACGAGACGCTCAACGGCGTGCTCGACAGCTTCCGCACCCGCGTCCCCGCGCTGGCCAGGCACCTGGAGGGGCAGGTCGCGTTCCGCACGGAGCTCCGCGCGGACGTGGAAGCGGCCTACATGAGCGCGCTCGCCGAGATCGACAAGGCGACCAGAAACGGCATGCTGGTCCACGGCGAGGTGCTGGCCCGCTGGCAGGACTTCGCCGGGTCCGGCGACCTCATGCGCACCATCCAGTTCCGCAAGCGGGGCAGGTCGAGCAGGCAGGCGCCTGAGCGTGTCACGGCGTTCCGGTCGGCGCTGCGTGCCGGTCTGGAGTCGTTGATCGTCGCCGCCGCCAACCGCGCCGCCGAGGAGGTGGTCGCCCGCTGGCGGCACCGCTCGGAGTTGGGCGGCACGATCGGCGCCGGCCTCGAACGGCCTTCCGACGAGCTCGTACGTCATGCCACCCGGGCCATCGCCGCCTGGCAGGAGCACGTCACGGAGCTCGTACGTACGGAGGGTGTGGCCAAGCGATCAGTGTCGAAATTCGTGTCGTTCGACGCCGACTCGCTATCGTTGATCTTCATGGTCGCGATGTTCAGCGGCGGCACCGTCGAAGGCGTCCCGCACCGGCTGGTCAACGCGCTGCTCGGCGCCGAGTCGTTGCGCGGCATCGGCGCCAAGGCGCTCAGTGACCTCCGAGCCAGGATCGGCATGCTGTTCGACGAGGAATCCATGCGTTACGTGCAAGCGCTCGATTCGGCCGGGATACCCGACGAGTCCATCGCGACCCGCCTCTACCAAGCGTCGTACAACCTTGAGGTCGCTCGATGACCGCCGTCACCACCAGGCCGGGCCTGGCTCCGCGGCTGACCGCCCTGACCAAGATCGTCGAGCTCGGGCCCGGGCGGCTCGACCAGAAGCTGCTCTCCGAGGCGAGCACGCTGCTGACGCTGGCCGGCGACCGGCTCAAGCTGTCGTCGGAGCACACCGTCGTCGCCCTTGCCGGGGGCACCGGCAGCGGTAAGTCGTCGCTGTTCAACGCGATCTCCGGGCTGGAGCTGTCGCCCACGGGCGTGCGTCGGCCCACCACCGCCCGTACACACGCTTGTGTGTGGGGTCTGGAGGGTGCCGCGCCGCTGCTCGACTGGCTGCAGATCCAGTGGCGCCACCGCTTCGCCCGGGCCAGCGCGCTGGACAGGGGCGAGAGCCAGCTCCACGGGCTGATCCTGCTCGACCTGCCCGACCACGACTCGATCAGGGCGCTCACCGACACCGAGGCCGACCGGCTCATCGGCCTGGCCGACCTCGTGGTGTGGGTGCTCGACCCGCAGAAATACGCCGACGCCTCCACGCACCGGCGCTACGTCGCCGAACTGGCCGGGCACGAGGCGGTGACCGTGTTCGTGCTCAACCAGGCCGACCGGCTCAGCCCCGCAGAGCTCGCCGAGCTGGTCATCGACCTCAACGACCTGCTCCGCCGCGAAGGCGTCGAACATCCCAGCGTGGTGCCCACCTCGGCGGTCAGCGGCCGGGGCGTCGACAGCCTCAAGAGCGTCATCTCAAGCGCGGTCAGCCGGCGGCGGGCGGCCATCCACAAGCTCGAAGCCGACCTGCGCCGGCTGGAGCAGCGCCTGTCCCAGACCATGCCGGTCGGCCAGGCGCTCTCCGCTCCGGCGTCGGTCGACGAGGCCCGCAGGCTCGGTCTGACGGACGCGCTCTGCGACGCCGTGGGGGTTCCGGCCGTGGGCGAGGCCATGGAGAACGTCTACGCCGAGCGGTCGAGCCGCTGGGTGGGCTGGCCGTACCCGCGCTGGCTGGCCAAGTTCCGTCCAGATCCGCTCAAATCGCTGCGCCTGGATGACGTCAGCGATGAGATCCGCGGCATCACGACCGGGTCGGTGAGCGCGCAGGCCGCCGAGGTGTCCAACGCCGTGCAGGCGCTGGCCGACGGGCTGTCGGTCGGGATGCACCCGGTGTGGCGCACTGCCGTGCACCGCGCGGCCCGCTCCCGCTCCAGCCAGTTGCCCAAGGCGCTGACCGAGGACCTCACGGAGGTCGCGCCCGAGCTCGACCGGGTTCCTGGCTGGTGGCGGCTGCTGAAGATCTGGCAGTACTTCCTGGTCGGGGCCTTCGTCGGCGGACTGGCCTGGCTGGCGGTGGGGCTGACCGTCCCCAGCCAGTTGCCCGCGGCGCTCCAACTGCTCGGCGACAGCGCCGCGCTGCCCTGGGTGGGGCTGATGATGGCCTCCGTACTGGGGCTGGGGGCGTTGTCGGGCATCGCGTCGCGCAACTTCGTCGTGCTCGGGGCGTCGAGGGAACGCGAACGGCTGGAGCGGGAGATGCGCCGCCGGGTGGCCGCGGTGTCGGAGAGCATGGTGGTGGAGCCGGTCGAACGCGAACTCGGCCGCCACCACGCCTTCTACAGCGCCATGCGTGGCTTGTCCGGCTGACTTCTCTGTTTCGCTGTATGTGGTCGGCTTCCGCAGTGCTGCGCGCGGCTGGTCCAGGTGACTCCGTCCACAGGCCACCGCCCCAGCGGTGGCCTTATCCACAGAACCCCGTTCGCCTCCTCCCGCCCATGCACTCCTGAGGCACCGTATTCCCAGGTCGCGGGCACTCCGCCCGCCACAGGGGAGGCAACGGGATGAACGACATCTACATCACGCTCACCGGCAACGTCGCAGCAGAGCCACGCCAATACAGCTTCGACGACGGGGCCAGGGTGACCTCGCTCCGGGTGCTCACCACCCATCGCTATTTCGACAAGAAGACCGGGCAGTGGGCAGATGGGGAGCGGGTGTGCTTCGCGGTCCGCTGCTGGCGCGCCCTTGGTGACAATGTCGCCAAATCTGTGCAGGTAGGGCAGCCTGTGGTCGTCTCTGGCAAGCTCCGCATCAGGGAGTTCGGCCCCGAGGACGACCGGCGCTTCATGCCCGAGGTGGAGGCCAGCTCGGTGGGCCACGACCTCCGCTGGGGCACCGGCGTCTTCGCCAAGCCGGAGCGCGGCGGCGGCACCGTCTCGGTGAGCAAGGAGATGCGCGACCGCCTGGACGAGGAAACCCAGGACTGGGCCCTGGGCACCAAACCCACCCCCGACCGCTTCGCGGCAACCCGGCTGGATGCTCGGGCAGACGTCAGGGCGGATGCTCAGGCCGTTGCCCGGGCGGATGCGTGGGTGGATATGGGGGCGGATTCTCGGGTGGATGCTCGGGCAGACGTCAGAGCGGATGCTCAGGCGGATGCGCGGATGGATGCGCGGGCGGATGCGCGGGACGTGCGGATGGACGCGCGGGATGAAGGTGCCGTAGTTCGCGTCGAGGAGGAGCAGAAGCGCGCGCCCGAGCACCTGACGGAGACGCGGGCTCTCGTAGACGGGGTCGCGGCATCGCCGGACCGCCCGATATCGCAGCAGGGTCGCCCGGCTTCACAGATGAACACATCCGGGGAGAGCGGCCCGGTCGGAGAGAGGCGTGCACTGACTGGCCGCGCCAGGGAGCAGACATCCGCCAGCGTGCTCGGCACCGGCACCGGCACCCGCCGCAGTCGCACCCTCGAAAGCACCACTACGACAGGCGCCACCAAGCAGAGCGGCGGCACCTCAGCCACCAAGCAGCCCAGCGCCAAGCCCCTCGCCTCGTCATCAACGGGCGCTTCATCAACCGGCCCTTCGCTACCGGGTGCTGCGCTAACCGGTGCTGCACCAACCGCCTCTACGCCAGTCGGTGCCGCGTCAACTGGTGCTGCGCCGACCGCCTCTACGCCAACTGGTGCCGCGTCTACCGGTGGTTCGTCAACGAGGTCCTCGTCCGCAGCCGTTCCCACTCCCACAGACAGGAGCGGCGGCGCAACCGTACGGATCTTGGGCGCTGGCGACAACAAGACCGAGGCAGAGGACGCCGGTTGGCCGACTGAGGAGCGGGCGGCGGCGTAAAAGGCTCTGCGGCACAACGGCTCACGCATGAGCGGAGCATCGGTCGATCAAGCCGGTGCCCGCTCATGCGCCCGCAAGGAGAGAGAGCGGGAGGGAGGAGGGGTGCACCGGCCGTACGCGGTGATGCCATGGAGCCCCGAAGGACCTGGCACCGAAACTCGGCCGATGGCGTTGCCGGTTTCAGATGACTAGAGCGTCATTCAGGTCCAGGTCACGCCCTGCACCATGGCTGCTCCTTTCCAGCACGGTCCGCTCGCGGAGTGAGCGGTGTCATTCGCCGACTACAGCACGTATGTGGTCACAACGTCAAACGTAGTGGGTTCCCATCGCGCAACGCACACTCCGCAATTAATGTGTTACACATCGTTAGTCAGGGAGGGGACGAGATGGCGGCGACCAGTCACACCTCGGTCAGGCCTCGTAACGGTGTGTCAACGCTGGCCGACCGCTGGCCGCTGCTCGGACAGCGCCGCCCACTTATGTACTACCTGAGTGGAATTGTCACTCTCAATCTCGCCGCGACCGTCTTTTTCATGATGTCAACCGAGCTCCGATGGCCGGAGCTGCTGACGTTCGGCGCCCTCATGAGCTGCGGCGCGGTCTGCATCGAGGCCACCAGGCGCCTGGGCATGCCCGCCGGTGTGTCCCGTGACCTGCTGTCGGCGTGGTGGTTGCCGGTGGCGTTGCTACTACCGCCGGTCTACTCGCTGTTCGCCCCGATCGTGCTGCAGGTCCTGCTGCAATGGCGGGTCCGTGCGACGGTTCTCTATCGCCGGGTGTGCAGCGCGGCGGTCATCGGGCTGGCGGCCTGCACGGCGTCCGTGACGTTCCACTGGCTCGTGCCCAACTCGGCGGTGCTCTCGCGGGGCAGCGGCCCCCCGATCGCCTTCGCGGTCGGCGCCGCCATGATCTTCGCCCTGCTCAACACCATCCTCATCGCGATCGCCGCGCACACCGCCAACCCGGACATGTCCTGGCGCGAGGTGCTCTGGGACAGGGAGAGTGTGCTCCTCGACGTCGTGGAGCTCTGCCTGGGAGTCACGGTCGCGATCGCCTGCGGGCTCAACCTCGCCCTGCTGATCCTCGCCCTGCCGCCGGTCGTCCTCCTTCAGCGCAGCCTCCTGCACGCCCAGCTTCAGGCGGCGGCCCGCACCGACTCCAAGACCGGCCTGCTGAACGCCGCCGCCTGGCAGCGGGAGGCCGACACCGAGATCGTCCGCGCCCGCCGCACCGGCGAGACGCTCGCCCTCCTGATCATCGACATCGACCACTTCAAACGGGTCAACGACACGCATGGCCATCTCGCCGGCGACCAGGTCCTCGTCGGCGTCGCGGCCACCCTTCGCAGCCAACTGCGCGACTACGACGTGGTGGGCCGCTTCGGCGGGGAGGAGTTCGTGGTCCTCCTGCCCCGCGCCGACGTCCACGAGGCCCGCCGAGTGGCCGAACGCCTCCGCTACTGCATCGGCCGCATGTCCATCCCGGCCGACGAGGCGATGATCAGCGTCACGGTCTCGGCGGGCGTGGCCCTGATGAGCGTCCACGGCGACGACCTGATCGAACTCCTGGCCGCCGCCGACCTGGCCCTGTACCGAGCGAAAGAACTCGGCCGCGACCGCGTCTGCATCCCCGCCGTCCAACCACCCCCACCCGCCCTCCCCGAAGACCCAGCCGCCTGATGCCGCACCGATTTCTTCGTCCTTGCCGAAGTTCGGTGGTTCGGGGCTGTGCTTGGTTTCCTTGTGCTCTCTGAGGACTTGGCCGCCTGACGCACACCCGGTTTCCTCGCCCTTCCCGAAGTTCGGTCGCTTGGGGCCGTACCTGGATCCTTCGTGATCTTTCCGGACGCGATCGGCGCCGCCCGGATACCGGACGCTCTGGGGCGTGAGGAGCCCCGCCTCCGCGTACCCGGACCATGGACACGATCTGCGCCGCCCGAATGCGGCCGGAACGCGGGCGACCAGCACGCCCACCACCGTCCGGGGCGCGCGGCTGAGCATGAGTCCTGGCAACAGGACTCACTCCCGCTCAGTTCTCAGGAACGGTCAGAGGCCGGCGCTCACCGTGACCGTCGCGTCATTCGGCACCTTGACCAGGGGCTTGGACACGTTCTTGACGAGGTTTCCGGTGGAGACGACGGTCAGCGACGCGCCGCTCTTCTTCTCGTACTGCAGCCCTGTCTGATCGGCGGTGCCGTTGCCCAGGATGGCGTTGCCGGTGACCACCACGCTCCCGTCGCCCGACTCCACCCCGTCCACGGCGATGTAGTAGTAATAGGGGCCCGTCGGCGGCGTCTTGCCCTCGTCGCGGAAGTTGTGGATCTTGTTGTTGAAGATCGTCGTGGTCGCCCCCGGCTGCACGACGCAGCGGATGCCGTACAACCACGCCTGTTCCGTGGTGGCCTTGTAGCCGAAATCCTCGATGTAGTTGCCCTGGATCGACGTGCCGAAGCAGCGGTTGAGGTCGAGGGCGCTGCTCGCGTTGCCGTACAGGTGCAGGTCGCTGAGGAGCCAGCCGGCGGCGTTGTCCGATTCGACGGCGCTGGTGCCGCTGTCGCGCACCCATGAGCGGGTGAACGTCCAGTCGGTGATCACGCCGCCCGCCGGGTCGAGGACCTTGACGCCCGCGCCGCCGGAGCCGGTGATGTAGACGTCACTGATCACCCCGTTCACCATCGTGTTGCTGGCGGAATCGATGGTCGTCCCGTTCTTCGACGGGTTGCTCAGACGGATGGCGTCCGAGGAGGTCTGCTCGATCTGTATGTCCGAGATTCTGCTGCCCCAGGAGCGCAGCATCAGGCCGACGGTCCCGGTGGTGTTCTTGGCGCGGTTGCCGTCCAGGGTGAGCCGCTCAACGCGAATGGGGTTGCCCGAGTACGCCTGATCCGCGTCCCACGTGTCCGAGGCAAGCATGGCGGGCAGGTTCACGCTGTCCGCCTGCTTGATCCTCAGGCCGGTTCGTGAGTCACCGCGGTACGTGCGATCTCCGCGCAGCACGAGGGTCTTGTTGATGACGCATACGGCCGGCTCGTCCGCGGTCACCGAGCGTCCTGAGATCACGATCTCGTCGCCGGCCTTCGATGCCTTGATGGCGTTGTTGATGGTGGTGGCATCGTCTGTCCCGGTGCATTGCACCTCCTTGCGGGCGGCCGCGGCGGGGGTCGGTTGCGCTATGACGGCGATCCCGGTGGCGGCCAAGGCCAGTACGGTGGCCGAGACCAGGGTTAATGCCGATTTATGCACTTTTCGTCTCCAGAGACATAAAGATCGTTTACATGCAAGATCAGTATGAAATGTGTGGCAATTGAGGAGAATGTCAGATTCGTCACACGCGTCGAGGCTGTTCGTTCGGATCGCCGTACGGTGGCAGGGCCTCGGTCAGCGGTGACGGACCTGCTGCGACGCCCGGTTGCTGACGCCGTACGCGATTTCGCGCATGTCCCCGAGGGCTGGCAGTCTGACGCTGCACTTGATCGCTGCGTGCTTCCCGGGGAGGTGCCTGCCTGGCGCAATATCTGTTTCTGTGCGTTTCGCGGACAGTCGGCTGTCTGGGGCCGTATCTGATTTCCCTGCCTTTTGCGGAGTCGACCGTCCAGCACAGCACCCAATGTCCTCGCCCTCGCCCAGAGGGCCGGCCGCCCGGTGTTGGGGTGGGTCTGCTGGTAGAGGGGCCGCCCGACGGGTCCGCAGCGGGATCGTCCCGTGTGACGAGGCCCCCACCACCATGCCCATACGCACCACCGTCCCACCGCATGACGCGCCTGTCTGGCCCGCTGTACCGCAGCCGGGCGGAATAGCGGCGGAAGCCCGGGTCGAGAGCCCCTAAGCTAGATGCCATGCCGGAGTACATCTATACGCTGCAGCGCGTGCGCAAGGCGCACGGCGACAAGGTTGTCCTTGACGACGTCACGCTGTCGTTCCTGCCGGGAGCCAAGATCGGCGTCCTCGGCCCGAACGGCACCGGAAAGTCGACGCTGCTCCGGATGATGGCCGGCCTGGAGCAGCCCTCCAATGGCGATGCCAAACTCATGCCGGGCTTCACCGTGGGCATGCTCCAGCAGGAGCCCCCGCTCAACGAGGAGAAGACCGTCCTCGGCAACGTGCAGGAGGGGGTCGCCGAGACGCTGGCGATGCTCGAGCGCTACAACGCGATCGCCGAGGAGATGGCCACCGACTACAGCGACGAGCTCCTCGCCGAGATGGGCAAGCTGCAGGACCAGCTTGAGCACCGCAACGCGTGGGACGTCGACAGCCAGCTCGAACAGGCCATGGACGCCCTGCGCTGCCCGCCCCCCGACGCCGACGTGACCACGCTGTCCGGTGGTGAGCGCCGCCGCGTTGCCCTGTGCAAGCTGCTGCTGGAGGCGCCCGACCTCCTGCTGCTCGACGAGCCCACCAACCACCTCGACGCCGAGAGTGTGCAGTGGCTGGAGCAGCACCTGGAGAAGTACGCGGGCACCGTTCTGGCCGTCACCCACGACCGTTACTTCCTCGACAACGTCGCCGGGTGGATCCTCGAGCTCGACCGCGGCCGCGCCTATGCCTATGAGGGCAACTACTCCACGTACCTGGAGGCCAAGACGCAGCGCCTCAAGGTCGAGGGCCAGAAGGACGTCAAGCGTAAGAAGCGCCTCGAAGACGAGCTGGAGTGGGTTCGCTCCAACCCGAAGGCCCGCCAGACCAAGAGCAAGGCGCGTCTGCAGCGCTACGAGGAGATGGCGGCCGAGGCCGACAAGCACCGCAAGCTCGACTTCGACGAGATCCAGATCCCGCCGGGCCCCCGTCTGGGCACCACGGTGATCAGGTCCGACGACCTCACCAAGGGCTTCGACGACCGGCTGCTCATGGAGAAGCTGTCGTTCGACCTGCCGCGCAACGGCATCGTCGGCATCATCGGCCCCAACGGCGTCGGCAAGACCACGCTGTTCCGCATGATCACTGGCAGTGAGACGCCCGACAGCGGTTCGGTCACCGTCGGCGACACCGTCAAGATCTCCTACGCCGACCAGAGCCGCGGCGGCATCGACTCGAACAAGAACGTCTGGGAGGTCGTCTCCGACGGGCTCGACCACATCAAGGTCGGCAACGTCGAGATGCCGTCCCGCGCCTACATCGCGGCGTTCGGCTTCAGAGGGCCCGACCAGCAGAAGAAGGCCGGCGTCCTGTCGGGCGGCGAGCGTAACCGCCTCAACCTGGCGCTCACCCTCAAGCAGGGTGGCAACGTCCTCCTACTCGACGAGCCCACCAACGACCTCGACACCGAGACGCTCTCCTCGCTGGAGAACGCGCTGCTCGACTTCCCGGGCTGCGCGGTCATCACCTCCCACGACCGGTGGTTCCTCGACCGCATCGCCACGCACATCCTGGCGTGGGAGGAAGGGTCGAACTGGTTCTGGTTCGAGGGCAACTACGCCGACTACGAGAAGAACAAGATCGAGCGCCTGGGCGCGGATGCCGCCCGCCCCCACCGGATCACGTACCGCAAGCTCCACCGCGACTGATTTCCGCCCCACCCGCCCGGGTGTCGGTGGAGGCGGCTGGGCGTTTCAGGCCCGTGTACGGCCAGCCGCCCTCCGTACGACACCGTGGGCGAAGTAGAGCAAAGAGTAGCGGCCCCATGATCAATGGGGCCGCTATCGTTGTTCTTGCTCGCGGATGGAGTCGTGGGGGTCGCTGCGTTCGACAGGGTCAGACCGGATTCCGGCAGCCACCGTGGCGGTGGCTCGCGCGGCTTCCCTCAGGAGCGCACAGCGGGGCTCGGCGGTGCCCCGCCTCAAGATCAAGACCCTGCGAGGGTGGTCTCCTGGGCGCCGGTGTAGGAGACGCGCCGATACCACTCGTTCGCCAGCATCTGGGCGCGGGCCTGCTCCGGCAGTGAAGTGAGCAAGGTCATGGACGCGCCGCGTCCAACCTCGGACTCGTGCGCGTGCATGGCCGCCCACTTGCGCTCAGCCCACCGCGCGACGTCGAGGTGGGTGGTGACCTGCTCATCGGAGACGCCCGGCAGTGTCTGGCCCGGCTCAGGAGGCGTTCCGAACACCGCCTGCCAGTGTGAGATCACGACAGATCGCGGAATGGTCGCCAGATAGAGGGCGCGCGGTCGCCAGGGATCGCCCGCCTCGGGGTAGAGCTGGTCATAGCCGGCCGCTTCGACCGCGGCCAGGGTCACCCGATGCACATGTATGTGGTCGGGATGTCCGGAAGACCCGTACCCATCGAAGGTGAGCACGACGTCGGGCCTGAACTCCCTGATCTGTTCGACCACCCGTCTCACCGCCTCGTCGAAGGGCACGTCCACGAAGCGGGGGCTGTCCGGCGCGGACTCGGGCTTGCGCGCGTCAGCGTAACCGAGCACCCGTGGCTTGCCCGCGCCGAGGATGTCCAGAGAACGCGCCAGTTCATCGGCCCGTTGGGTTCCCTCTGCCCAGGTGCACGTGACGACGGCGGTTCTGGCCCCCTCGTCGGCGTACTTGGCCAGGGTCCCACCCGTCCAGATCGCCTCATCGTCCGGATGCGCATGCACGCCCAGCACCCCGAAATCCACCGACATGCCCTCCTAAATGATCTGAGCAATTGGCCGCCCATCGTAGTGCCGGGCATCCGCGAAACACCAACGGCCCTCAAACAAGATCGCTAAGAGGGAGGTCGCAGTGGTCTGCGCGCAAATTAGCCAACGGCGTCCGACGACGTTTGAGGTGAAGGCACGTCCCACCGCCGGCGTAGGCGGCGCTTTCAGGGCTCGGGCAGTCGCTTGAGCTCGCTGCGCACGTAGGTGAGCATGTCGATGCGGAATCCCCGCAGGCCGGACCCCGCGACTGCGGAAGTCATCCTTCGGCCTCCCCGAGGGCGACGGTGACAGGGGTGCGGGCGGTGCGCCGCCATGGCCCGTTGAACATGACGATCGCCGGGATGAACAGGATCAGGCAGCCGAGCGCGATGAACAGCCAGGTCTGCCAGTTCGTGGCCTTGACCACGTACGGGATGACGAGCAGGCCGATCACCGCGATGCCTTTGGTGAGGAACCCGAACAGCCCCCAGGCCGTACCCTGCAGGCGCGGGTCGGCGTCCTCCGCGTCCTCGGAGTAGTTGGCCATCCAGGGCGCGTACGCCACGCCGAGCGAGCCGCCGAGCAGGGCGCCCACCAGCATGAGCGTGCCCGTGGAGACGTCTTCCTGCCCGAGCACTACGGCGAGGTAGGCGGTGACGAGCACCGCGGCGATCGTGCCGCCCAGCGAGAACGGCTTGCGCAGTTGCGTACGGTCCGAGAGGCGTCCGGTGATGATCAGCGTGATCAGGTTCAGGCTCCAGAACGCCGCCATGATGGTGGACGCCTGGGCGGTGCTGATGCCGAGTGACTGGACGAGCATCGTCGGCCCGAACAGCGACAGCGTGAGGTAGAGCACCAGCCAGAGCGAGATGCCCACCACGTGCGCCCAGATGTTGCGCCTGGCGAACAGCGAGCGGAGGCGGGCCGGCTCGCTCAGATCGACGACCTGGGTGGCGGCCTGTTCGGTGTGCTGGATCCTGGCTCGCAGTTCGGGGGAGAGGTCGGCGATGTTGACGGCGATGACGAGCGAGATCACCAGCGAGAAGCAGCCCATGATGACGAACTGCGAGCGCCATGACTCGTTGAAGATCGGCAATGTCCAGCCCGCGATGGCCGCGGCGAGGAAGTTGGCGCCGACCGGCCCCCAGGTCCAGAAGCCGAACGCCTGCGCCCGGCCCAGCCGCGGCGAGAAGTCGCGGACCAGGGGCGCGGTGCCGGCCATGGCGGCGCCGTCCACGAACGCCAGCAGGATGCGGGCGAGCAGCAGGTCGCGCGGGCTGTGCACGAGTGTCATGACGAAACAGCACACGGCGGTCAGCATCATCAGGGGCACCAGCAGCCGCACCCGGCCGACCCGGTCGGTGAGCCGGCCGCCCAGGATGGAGGCGATCGCCCCGGAGACGGCCGCGGCGCCCGACACGGCGCCGTAGGTGGCCAGCGTCATGTGCAGGTCCTTGAGCAGCAGCGGGACCACGGGGGCGATCTGCCCCTCGTACGAACCGATGAGGATGGCGAGCACGGCCATCGCGAGGATCTTCATGCGCCGGGCGCCGGTGGGGTACTCGTCGAGTTCGCGAACGTAGGTCAGCCTCATGACTCGCCTTTCTCGTCGTGCAGGCCCCCGCCGCGAATTCTAGAAGGTAGCTCTAGAATCCGTTTACGAAATGCTGCGCCTCACAACGCCCCACGTCAAGAGTGCGGTGCGCTCCGCTAAGATCTAGAATCGAATTCTAGGAAGGGAGTCAGGTATGGATCTGGAACTGGACGGGCTAGAGGTGACCTTCGACCACACGGCCGTGGCGGCGGCCCGTATCCGGGACCTGCTGCCGATCTATCGCGACCTGCTCGGGGGCCGGCATCTCGGCGGCGGTGGCGACAACCGGCGTAGTGGCTACCGCACCCTGCAGCTCACGTACGAGGGCGGCGGCAAGGTCGAGTTGATGGAGCCGCTGGCCGGGTCGGATTTCTTCGACAGCTTCTTCGAGCTGACCCGCGGCAGGGGCGGCGTCCACCACCTGAACTTCCACGTCAACGACCTGGACGCCGCCGTGGCCAGGCTGACCGAGCGCGGCTATCGGCTCCATGGTCTGAACGTCCGCGACCAGCGCTGGCGCGAGGTGTTCCTGCACCCCAAGGAGGTGCACGGCGTACTGATCCAGCTCGCCCAGGTGGGTCCCCGCGGCGCGGAGCCCCGGCCGTCGCTGGACGACGTGCTCGCCGGTCACGGCCGCAACGGCAACGGAGTCCCCAGCCCTTGAGCTTCGCCGGAACCTGGAAGACCCGGCTCTTCGGGACGCGCCCGTCGAGGCCGGCTCCTCGGGCGCGTGGACCAAGGCCGGCTCCCAAGGCACGCCGGCCAGCGACCGACCCCGGGTTGCACAGCGCCCCGACCGACACATCACTCCCCGATGGTGCCCAGCCGGGCGTGGCCCTTGATCAGATTGCGGGCGATCGTGCGGCGCTGGATCTCGTCGGTGCCCTCGAAGATGCGCAGCAGGCGCAGCTCGCGATACCAGCGTTCGATCGGCAACTCCTTGGTGTAGCCCATGCCGCCGTGGATCTGCAGCACCCGGTCCACGACCTGGTTGGCCATGACCGCGCCGTTGAGCTTGGCGATCGACGCGGCGTGCCGGGCGTCCAGGCCCTCCTGCACCCGCCAGGCCGCGTACAGCGTCAGCCACTTGGCCGCCTCGATCTCCACCTGCGAGTCGGCGATCATCCACTGGATCGCCTGGTACTCGGAGATCGTCTGCCCCATCGACTTGCGGATCTTGGCGTAGTCGATGGCCATCCCCAGCATCCGCTCGGCCGAGCCGATGGCCCGCGCCGGGATCATGTAGCGACCCTGGCCGATCCACTGCATGGCCAGCTCGAAGCCCTTGCCCAGCTCGCCGAGGATGTTCGCCTCCGGGACCCGGACGTCCTGGAACACCAGCGACGCCGGACCCCATTCGCCCATGGTCTTGATCGGCTCGGACGTCCAGCCCATGTCGCGGTCGACGAGGAAGCAGGTCACGCCGTACGGCTCGGCCACGGCGAACACCATGACGAAGTCGGCCTCGCTGCCGCCGGTGATGAACGTCTTCTCACCGTTGATGATCCACTCGGCGCCGTCACGGACCGCGCGGGTGCGGATGTTACGCGCGTCGGAGCCCGCGCCCGGCTCGGTGATCGCGAAGCAGGAGCGGCGCTCGCCCTCGATCGTCGGGAGCAGGTAACGCGCCCGCTGCTCGGCGGTGCCCGCGTAGAGGATGTTGTCGGCGCTGCCGCCGAACATGAACGGGACGAAGGTCCTGCCCAGCTCCATGACGATGATCACGGACATCACCGGGCCCAGCGCGGCTCCGCCGTACTCCTCGGGGGTGTTGATGCCCCAGAAGCCCATCTTCCTCGCCCTGTCCCGCAGGTCGCGGAGGACCGCCGGGGCGAGCGCCGGGCGGCCCTCGCGCTCGTTGCGCAGGACCTCTGGCTCCAGCGGCATGATCTCCTTCTCGACGAAGGAGCGGACGGTGTCGCGGATCTGACGTTCCTCGGCGCTGAGCGAGAAGTCCATGACCGCCTCCCCAATTTCTAGAACGTTCCTCTAGGAAGCCAGCCGGAACGCGCTCCTGTCAAGAATGAAATTCTAGAATTGATCCCGGTACGATGGGACGCATGGCAAGGAAGTCGTCGTGGGAGTGGAGCCGTACCGCCCAGACCCGCCAAAGCATGCTGATGGCGGCCCGCGAGGTCTTCGGCGAGCACGGTTTCGCCGAGGCCAACGTCTCCGAGGTCGTGGCCCGCGCCGGCTCCAGCGTCGGCAGCCTCTACCACCACTTCGGTGGCAAGACCGAGCTGTTCCTCGCGCTCTACGAGGACCACCAGGCGGCGCACGAGGAGGCCGCGGCCGCCAGCGTGTCGCGGGCCAAGCAGGCGGGCGTCGACGACCCCGTCGAGCTGCTCATCGCCGGGGCGCGGGCCTACCTGGCGGGTGCGTGGGAGCGGCGCGACCTGGTCAGGCTGTTCATCGACGGCGACGGGCCGCCGGGGTTCGAGCTGGTCCGCCGCACCCGGGGCAGAGAGTGGGTACGCCAGAACGCCGTGCTGCTCGGCGCCGGCGCCGACCCCCTCGACCGGTTCACCGTCGCCGCGCTGACCAGCATCATCGGCGAGGCGGCCCGCGAGGTGGCCACCAGCGACACCGAGACCGACGCCCACGACGTGATCGAGGCGGCGATGACGCTGATCCGCCGCCTCGACCCCCTCAGGGTGCTGGCCGAGGGCTGATCGCCACTCGTCTACGACCGCGGGCTGATCACCGCCCGCCCTCTGTCGATCACCACGGTCCCGTCGTCCTTGGCGGTCCGGAACAGTCGCCCGACAGCCGGTAGATCAGCGCCTGCTCCGGACGGGTCGGGTAGGTCACCTTGTGGTCGGGCGCGCGGTCGGGCGGCGCCCACTCGTCGCGCGGCCCCCGGTCGCCGCCGAAGCCGCCTTCGCCCCTGATGAAGACCGCACTGCGGCTGGTGATCACCGGCTCGCCGCTCTCCCGGTCCACGGCACGGGCCTCGCTGGTCACCAGGGGGCGAGCCGCCGCCCGGACGGCGCCTGCGCCATGTCAGTCCTCCCGTCCGGGGATCCGGCCGTTGGTCAGCGCGTTGGGCGCGGCCTTGTCGACCAGGGCCGGGATGACCGCGCCCAGCTCGGCCGGGTCCCACCGGCCGCCCTTGTCGACGCCGGGACCGGCGTGCCAGCCCTCGGCCACGCTGATCACCCCCGCCCGCACGTTGAACACCCGTCCGGTGATGCCCCGGGCCTCCGCGCTGGACAGCCAGACCACCAGCGGGGCGATGTCGTCGGGATCGGCGCCGGTGCCGCCCGGGGCGAGGTTCTCGGTCATCCGGGTGAGCGCGGCCGGGGCGACCGCGTTCACGGTCACGCCGTAGCGCTCCAGCTCCTTGGCCGCGATGACCGTCAGGCCCGCGATCCCCGCCTTCGCGGCGCCGTAGTTGCCCTGGCCCGGGTTGCCGTAGATGCCGGAGGAGGAGGTGGTGTTGATGATCCGCGCGTCCACCCGCTCGCCGGCCTTGGACTTGGCCCGCCAGTAGGCCGCCGCGTGGCGCAGCGGCGCGAACGTGCCGCGCAGGTGCACCCTGATGACCGCGTCCCACTCGTCGGCCGTCATGTTGACCAGCATCCGGTCGCGCAGGATGCCCGCGTTGTTGACCAGCGCGTGCAGGTCGCCGAAGCGGTCGACGGCCGCCTGGATCAGCCGGGCCGCCCCGTCGAAGTCGGAGACGTCCTCGCCGTTGACGATCGCCTCCCCGCCCAGCGCCTCGATCTCCTCGACCACCGCGGCCGCCGCGTCGGACGAGCCCGTGCCGTCGACCTCCGCGCCCAGGTCGTTGACCACCACCTTCGCGCCCTGCCGGGCGAACTCGAGCGCGTGGCCGCGCCCGATGCCCCTGGCCGCGCCCGTGACGATCACCACGCGACCCTCGACGATCCCGCTCATGTGGCACCTCGCTCCTCGACTGCCTGACGATGCGAACTGAATTCTAGTATCGAAATCTAGAAACAACAGGGCACCAGCCTGTACGGCCCGGAGCAGGGCCACCTGACCGGGACGGGTACGGTGGCCACCGTGGTTGAACATTCCCTAGCCCAGCGGCATATCTTCCCCCGAATGGTGCGATTCGCGGACATCGATTCTCTCGGGCACGTGAACAACGTCCGCTTCTTCGATTATCTGGAGGACGCCCGCCTGGGGATGCTCCACATCGATCCGTACAAGGCCGGTGACGCCCCCTTCAACGGGCTCGTCGTCTCCCGTCACGAGATCGACTACCTGCGCCCGCTCAGCTTCCGCGCCGAGCCGGTCCGGGTGGAGACGTGGGTGACGAACCTCAGAGCGGTCCGGTTCACGCTGGAGCACGAGATCCGCGACGACGACGAGCTGTTCGTCCGGGCCACCTCGGTGATCGTCGCCTACGACGTGGAACGCGCCGCGCCGCGCCGGCTCACCTCCGACGAACTCAGCTATCTGCGGCGATTCATGGCCGTATGAAGCGCTGGGTGATGCTCGGGCTGGGGGTCAACGCGCACGCCAGCGTCACGCTGGGACTGTTCGGGTTGCCGCTCGTCATGCCGGATATCCAGCGATATTTCGAAGTCTCGCTGCCCGTCGCCGCGATCATCGGCAACGCCCCCGGCCTCGGCATCCTGTTATCCCTGGTCGCCTGGGGCATGCTGGCCGACCGGCGGGGCGAGCGGCTGGTGCTCGGCATCGGCGTCGGGCTGGCCGCCGCGCTGCTCGCCGCCGCGGCCTTCGTGACCGAGATCTGGGCGGTGATCCCGCTGCTCGCCCTGGCCGGGGCCATGGGGTCCGCGGCCATGGTCGGCGGCGGCCGGATCGTGCTGCGCTGGTTCGAGCCGCCGGAGCGCGGCGTCGCGATGGGCCTGCGCCAGGTCTCCTACACCCTCGGCATGGCCGTCGCCGCGTTCGTCCTGCCGCCGATCGCGCGGGCCCACGGCATCTCGGGCGTGTTCGTCATCTGCGCCGGAGTCAGCCTGCTCGCCGCCGTGCTGGCCGCCCTCTTCCTGGCCGAGCCGCCACGCGCGATCTCGGGCACGCGGACGGCACCCGCCGCCTCGCCGTACCGGCAGCCCGCGCTCTGGCGGGTGCACGCGACCAGCGCGCTGCACGTGGTGCCTCAGGTCGTCGTCAGCACGTACGGGGTGGCCTGTCTGGTCGGCGACTACGGCTGGGACGGCGTACAGGCGGGGCAGCTTTTCGGCGTGGCGGCGATCGGCGGCGCGGCGGTGCGCATCGCGGCCGGACGCTGGTCCGACAGGACCGGCCTGCGCATGGCGCCGCTGCGGCTGCTGACGCTCGGCTCGCTGGCCGTGCTGGCCCTGCTGGTGCTGGGCACGGTCACCGAATCCTGGCTCGGCCCGGCCATGCTGGCGCTGGCCGCGGTGATCACCGTGGCGGGCAACGGCCTCGCCTACCTCTCGGCGGGCGAGCTCGCCGGTTCCGCGTCGGCGGGGCGTGTGCTCGGCACCCACAACACCATCCAGAACGTCGTGTCCCTGGCCGTCACGCCGCTGGCCGGGGTGCTGATCACGGCCACCGGCTACTGGGCCGGGTTCGCGGCGGGGCTGGTGTGCGCGCTGATCTCGCTGCCCGTCATCCCCGCCCGCGGCGAGCGGCACGCCACCAAGGAACAGGACGTGCCCCCGCCCTCATGAGAAGGCGGGTCAGGACGAGGCGCGTAGCCAGACGGCGGTGTCAGGTGGCAGCAGGTCGCCATCGAGCGGCCCGCTGGGCAGCAGGACGCCGTCGTGCGGCGGCAGCCGCACCGGCTCGGTGCCGCAGTTGACGGCGCAGATCAGCGACCCGCGGGTGAAGAAGAGCGCACCTTCGGGGGAGTCCAGCCATTCCAGCGTGTACGGGATCGAGCGCACCAGCTCACGACGGCAGGCCAGGGCCCGGTGGTAGAAGGCCAGTGTCGAGGCGGAGTCGGCGGTCTGGGCCGCCACGCTGAGCGCCGAGAAGCCGGCCGGCTGCGGCAGCCACGGCGCCACCCCATCGGGGGAGAACCCGAGCGACCCGCCGTCGGCCGACCACGGCAGCGGCACCCGGCAGCCGTCACGGCCGATCAGCTTGCCCTTCGACTGGATGAAGACCGGGTCCTGCCGCGCCTCCGGGGGAAGATCCTTCACCTCAGGGAGGCCAAGTTCCTCCCCCTGGTAGAGATATGCCGACCCGGGGAGCGCCAGCATCATGAGCAGCGCCGCCTTGGCCCTCATCAGTCCCGTGCCCGGGTCGGCGGTCTCGTAGCGGGTGCGGTGCCGTACGACATCGTGGTTGGACAGCACCCACGTGGCGAACGGCACCGCGGCCAGCGTGTCGTCGATGACCTTCTTGAACGCGGTCGCCGACCAGGGCGCCTGCAGCCAGGCGAAGTTGAAGCTCTGGTGCAGTTCGTCGGGGCGCACGTAGAGCGCCAGGTCCTCGGAGCTGTCCGTCCACACCTCGCCCACGGCCATCCGCCGGCCGGGGTAGCCGTCGAGCAGCTCGCGCCAGTCCCGGTAGACCTCGTGCACCTCGGGCTGGCCCCATACCGGGGAGACCGCCTTGAACGACTGGTCCTTGACGTCGGGCAGCCCCTTCGCCTTGTACAGGCCCATCGCCACGTCGATGCGGAACCCGTCGACACCCCGGTCGAGCCAGAACCGCAGGACGTCGAGGAACTCCCGGTGGATCTCGGGGTTGCGCCAGTTGAAGTCGGGCTGGCCGGGGGCGAACAGGTGCAGGTAGTACTGGCCGTCCGGCAGCTTCGTCCAGGCCGGGCCGCTGAAGGTGGACTGCCAGTTGTTCGGCCGGTCGCGGAAGATGTAGCGGTCGCGGTGCTCGCCGCGCAGCGCTGCCTGGAACCACGGGTGCTCGGACGAGCTGTGGTTCGGGACCACGTCGACGATGACCTTCAGCCCGAGCTCGTGCGCGTCCGTGACCAGCGACTCGAAGTCGCCCAGCGTCCCGAACAGCGGATCGACGCCGCGGTAGTCGGCCACGTCGTAGCCGCCGTCGGCCATCGGGGAGGGATAGAAGGGGGTCAGCCAGATCGCGTCGACTCCGAGCTCCGCCAGGTACGGCAGGCGCTCGCGTACTCCCGCGAGATCGCCGACGCCGTCTCCCGAGGCGTCGGCGAAGCTGCGGACATAGATCTCGTAGACGACGGCGTCACGCCACCAGGGGATGTCCATGGGGCGGTCATGCCCGCTACGTCGGGGAGTTCACCATGCTGTGGGCCGCGTAGACCAGGTAGTCCCAGAGCTTGGTCTCCAGTTCCTGCGGCAACTCCAGCGACTCGACGGCGTCGTGCATGTGCCGTAGCCAGGCGTCACGCTCGGCCTCGCCGATGACGAACGGGTTGTGGCGCATCCGCAGCCGCGGATGCCCGCGCTCCTGGCTGTAGGTGTTGGGGCCGCCCCAGTACTGGACGAGGAACCCCCGCAACCGGTCTTCGGCCCCGGTGAGGTCTTCCTCCGGGTAGAGCGGGAGCAGCAGCGGATCCTGCTTGATCCCCTCATAGAAGTGGTGTACGAGTCGCCGGAAGGTCTCCTCGCCCCCGACGGCGTCGTAGAAGGAGGTTTCAGTCACCGTACAAGCCTATGCGGTGGCGACCATGGGAATGCCCGCGGAGTCGAGCGCGGACTTGACCCGGAGCCTGAGCTCCCGCGCGACCTGCGCCTGCCTGGACGGCAGCGTCTTGGCGGAGATCCGGAACACCAGCGAGCTGTCGGAGAGCTGCTCCACGCCGAACACGTCCGGCTCCTCCACGATGAGCGTCTCGCGGAAGTCGCGGTCGGCCCAGATCTCCTCGGCCACGTGCTCCAGAATGGCCCGTACGGTCGTGATGTCGCTGTTCCAGGCGACGGGGACGTCGAGGTAGGCCCGCGACCAGCCCTGCGACTCGTTGCCGATCCTGGTGATGGTGCCGTTGCGGATATACCAGACGCGGCCGTCGGCGTCACGCAGCCGGGTGACCCGCAGGGTGACCGCCTCGACGGTACCGACGGCGGCGCCCGTGTCGATCACGTCGCCCACGCCGTACTGGTCCTCCAGCAGCATGAACATGCCCGCGATGAAGTCCTTGACCAGCTCCTGCGCGCCGAAGCCGATCGCCACGCCGAGGATGCCGACGCTGGTGAGCAGGGGAGCGATGGGGATCGTCAGCCGGTCGAGCACGGTCAGCACGGCGGTGCCCATGATGACGACCGAGGAGATGTGCTTGAGCACCGACCCCATCGTCTCGGCGCGTTGCTTGCGGCGCTCGTTGAGGAGCGCGTCGATGCCCTCGGTCGCGGCGCCGGACCGGCGGAACCGGCCGGTGATCGAGCTGCCGGCCGAAGCGCTGGTGACCACCCGGGTGATCAGGCGCTTGGCGATGTTCCGCACGATGAGGGCGATCAGCAGGATCAGGACGACCGTGATGATCGTGGCGATGATCGGTGCGAAGGCGCCCACAGGTAGCCAGCTTTGCAGGAACCCGCAGAGGAACGTGTCACTCTCGCAGGCCTTGCCCACCTGATTGGCGAGCTGCGTGGGGTCGAACGGACCCGACATAAGCACAGGCGTTGCCAGCAGGAGCACTGGTTGGATCCCCTTCCGGAAGCAGTTCGGTCGACGGTCTTTTCGAGCGGATCGCTCCAAAAGATACCGCCGACCGAACCGGCCGCAGTCACATCACGCCGGGGAAGACGGGGTCATCAGGCCCCCTGGGCCGCGGAGGGCGAGGCCTGACGCTCCGGTGACGTACGGCTCGGCTGGGACACACACCCGGAAGCATGTCCCGCGCCGTTTCCGGGAGGGGTCCCCCGAACACCCTCCAGGCGGACCTGGAGGGCATCTCCTGTGTACGGCTGGCTGGCCGTACAAGCACGAGTCCCGCGATAAGCGGAACCGGCGGGATGGCCAGAGCCCCTGCGTGGCAGGAGACCCTCCGCACCGACCACCCCGCCGGCTCCGAGGAGCCGCCATGGGTGCGATGAGCCGTGGTGGCTGCGCTCCACCCGGATCACCGCTGGATCACTCGCCCACGGCGGCGAGTACGCGTGCGACCTTGGTCGCCGCACCAGCCGGGTCGTCGGCCGTGTGCATGCGCTCGCCCCAGGACCAGCAGTACCACCAGTCCGGAAGCTCGGCGACCGCAGTAGGCCGGCAGGTGACGTTCTCGGTAAGGCTTGTCGCGTTCGGGTTGATTACCCGGACGAACACCCGCCCGCTTTGGGTTCGAACCACTCGTGCGAGCAACCCGCGAGCGTCGAGTTCTGACACTAAACGCTCCAGGTGCCCGAAGTTGTCGTCCCCCACCTTTCGTCCCTCCCTTGAATCGTTGCTGGTGGGCCAAAGATGACTCAACTCGGCGGAGCGCGCAACGACATGTTTCTGCTCACGGGGAGTCGCTTCTACCTCGTAGGTTGTAAGAAACAGTCCGCCGGAGGACGATCCTTAACCACAACCTCCAAGAAGGCGTTTCCAACCTGTCAGCAATGGGCCATAGTCATTGGTAGGCGCAGCGCGACCTGAAGGCTACGCTCGGTTAGCAGTTGCGGACCGACGGGACATGCGTGAGAGGGGCCGGGATGTCCGGCAGGCAGCACAGAGAGACGGAGATGGCGCGCCGGATCCGGGCCAAAGGGCTCGCCGTCGGGCGCACCTCCGCTCAGATCGCTGAGGAGATCCACGAAAACTGTGGGCCCCAGTTCGGCACCACCAAGATCAAAGGACATCGTCTCGCGCACGGCATCGCGCTGGCTGACGTCATCGAGCAGGTCAGGGCTCTGTTCGATCGGGACGCCAAGGCCCCGCCCGGCATCGGCGAGACCCTGCTGTCCGCCTACGAGAGCGGGCTGAAACGGCCGGGTCCCGAATATCTCCACTACCTCTGCTCGGTCTACCGGGTCGAGCCGGGCGCCCTCGGTTATGACGGTCCGTGCATCTGCGGCCATGGCCACCGGATGCCGGGAGTGCTCGGCGCCGAGGTCAAGGAGCGGACCCACACCGGGAGCGGCTCCCCGCGCGAGCTGCTGGTCCACCAGCGACCGGACACGGCGCCCGCCCCCTCCGACGAGGAGGACGAGAACATCCTGCGCCGCACGCTGCTGAAGCTGCTGTCCAACAGCACCCAGACCGCCAAGTTCGACGGCGAGGTGCTGGGCGCCGCCGAGGGCATCAGACGGCGGATGGACAACATCCTCGTGTCGGCCACCGTCTCTCCCGCCATGCTCGACCAGTGGGAGGAGGCCACGCTCGCCTTCGGCCGGCAATACACCACCACCGCGCCGCTGCGGCTGCTGTGCGACGTGCTGCTCGAACTCAGCGCCGTCCGCAGCGCCATGTCCTTCCGCCAGCCCATCGATTTGCAGGAACGCCTGTGCCGCATGGCCGCGCAGCTCGCCGGGCTGAGCGGCATGATCATGATCAACCTCGGCGACCACCGGCTGGCCCGCTCGTTCTTCCGCACCGGCCGCACGGCCGCCGACGAGACCGGCGACCGCGCGCTGCGCGCCTGGGTGACGGCCCGCGAGGCGCTCGTCCCGCTCTACTACGGCGACGCCCGCGAGGCGCTCAACCTGGCCAAGAAGAGCCGCGACCTGGCCGGCCAGACACCGTGTGCCGCGCAGGCCATGGCCCCGGTCGTCGAGGCCCGCGCGCTGGCTATGATCTCGGGCACCGACAGCAAGAAAGAGGTCGTCGACCAGGCCAAACGCGCGCTGGCGCGGGCCAGGAACGCTTTCTCGCACATGAAGTCACACGAACGCGAGGACATGGCCTTCGGCTACACCGAACGCCAGCTGTACTTCTACCAGGGCGACGTGCTCACGAAGCTCGGCCAGACCCTGGAGGCCGAGGTCGTACTCGACCAGGCCCTCGACAAATACCAGGATCACATCATCGACCAGACGTTGATCAGGCTCGACCGCGCGCAATGCCGCGTGATCGAGGGGGAGGTCGGGGAGGCCATCGCCATGGGCATCGAGGCGATGAAGCTGCTCAGCCCCGAATACCGCACCGATTTCATCATGCGCCCGGCTGTCGCGCTCGAACAGTCGATCAAGGCGCGGGACGCTAATCATCCCGACCTGGCCGCGTTCCAGGAAGAGCTGCGTCCTTCTGAACTGGCCATCGGGGAAGGGAATGGCGGTGCATGAAGCTGAAGATCCGGCGCTATCGCTGGTCTGACCTTGACACCATCCTCGCCCTGCATCAGATCTGCCTCGCCGAGGTGGGACTGGCGCCGGGCGACGGTGTTTACTACGACGACGACTTCCCCCGCATCCAGGAGCTCTACCTGGCGTGCGGTGGCGACTTCCTCGTCGGCGAGCTCGGCTCGCGGGTCGTGGCCATAGGCGGCCTGAGACCCATCGACTCGGAGACGGCCGAGGTGTGCCGGCTGCGGGTCCATCCCGGCTTCCAGAGGCGCGGTTTCGGCGCCACCATGCTGCTGGCTTTGGAGGAACGAGCGGTGGAGCTGGGATTCCACCTTGTACGCGGCGACACCACGCTCAACCAGGGAGCCGCTCTGGCGCTGTACGAGCGGCACGGTTGGCGGGAGATCTCCCGGCGGCAGGTCGGAGACCTGATCGTCGTCTATGGCGAGAAACGCCTCCGGCCGGGCAGTGGCCGGCTGGCCGTCGAGTCGGCGGACGCGCTGGAGTCGTAGCGCCGCACTCGCCCACCCTTGCTCTCTCCTTTACGGACGTGCCCTTACGCGGACGCGCCCGCCCGTGCTCCTGTGCGGGCGGGCACGCTCCGTAGTCACGTCGTGGGTGCGGGCGAGCGGATGTGGCGGAAATAGTGCACTGAACACTCCTGCGGATACGGATGTACGCAACTGCGGGTGAGGCTCGTTCCTCTCGGTGGTAGAGGAACATCACCGGCTGCTGCCTGTACACCGACGGCTGCTGATAGTAGTGAGATGCTTTTTTGCATGGCAGTCGTGCCCGCTCCCCGACCCCTCATGGGAGCCGTGCTTCTGTTGTTCGTCAGTGCCGCATGGGGGTCGGCGTTCCCGCTGATGAAAGATCTCATCCTGCGGTTACCCGTCGAGGATCTGCTCGCCGAGCGATACGCCCTCGCGGCGTTGACGCTCTTTCTGATCCGGCCGCGCAGCCTCCGGCGCCTGTCGCGGGACACCTGGATCAACGGGGTCGTCCTGGGCATCATGTTCGGGGTTGGGCAGTCTGCCCAGGCCATCGCGCTCGACAGCCTGCCCTCGGCGGTGTCGGGGTTCGCCGTCGGATGCAACGTGGTCATCACGCCGATCCTGGCCTTGGTGATGTTCCGGGCCAGGGTGCCCCGCCGGGTCTGGGCGGGGGTGGGGCTGGCTCTGGCCGGCATGACCGTGTTCACGCTGATGCGTGGCACGGAGGACCGGGAGATCTCCGTGCTCGCGCTCGTGGTGACGCTCGGCGCCGCCGCACTCTACTCCGGCCACACCCTGCTGCTCGCGCGGCTCTCGCGGGCCGAGAAGGTCTTCGACGCGTACGCGCTCACCGTCATCCAGCTCGCCACCATCGGCGCCATGACCGGCGTGCTGGCCGCGCGCGACGGGTTCGCCGTGCCGGCCACCCTGCCCGACTGGGGGATACTCGCCCACCTGTCCGTCGTCTCGTGCGCTCTGGGCTTCCTGGCCCGCTCGTACGGCCAGGCGCACGTGCCGGCCGTCCCCAGTGCCGTGCTGATGTCGTCGCAGCCACTCTGGGTGACGGCGATCGCGGTGATCTGGTTCCACGAGCAGGTGGGCCTGAGCATGATCGTAGGCGGCGGGCTGATGGCCGTGGCGATGCTCCTGGCGGTGCCCGGCAGAGGCTCGCCGCGAGGCGGGCCCGACCGGTCTCTGGTCATGGCGACCAGGAAGGCCAGGAAGGTGCTGGCCGACCTGAAGGCCAAGCGGGACGACCCGCTGAAGTTAGAGCGGTCCGCGGTGTCGTACCCGACGAAGAGCGCTTGTGCACGCCCTGAGGCGTGCCCGTGGAACGCGCATTCGCACAAGGGGACAAGGGAGCCCAGCCTTGATCGGTTGATCGAACAGGCCATCAACATCGTCAAAGCGAAGAATCTCTCCCACGAAGGCTGCCAGTCGATCGACCTCACCGGCCGTTGTCTGTGCGCGCTGGTCGAAAAATCTGGACAGAAGAGGACGGTGTCAATCTCCCGCTGGTTTCGGTCCCAATAGGCCACTAATTGCAGTCAAAAAACAAGAGGTTCTTATTGATGCACCGACCACTTATTCGCCATAAATCTTGATATTCGCTGAAGTGTCCGATAGTGGTGAATATTAACCCACAGTGGAAGGTGCATCATGAAGCGCATCGCCGTCCGCAAGCCTGGCACCGCGAGGCTCGCTGGGACCTCCAGCGTCATCCATAAGGGGTGACTGAGGGTAGGTCCCATCTCAGGGCTCAGGGGGCACCGCCCGCCCGATGGGAGGCCGTAGAGCTGCTGATGCCGGTGATCAACGGGCACAGACGACCGCTCGGTCCCTACACCGTCGGCTCCGCGCTGCTGCACCACCTGGTCCCGGCCGCCATGGACAGTTTCCAGGATCTCGTGGCGGCCCATGACATCGAGATCCGAGCGGCGGCACCCGGTCTACGCGACCGGGTGCCCGCCCGAAGGATGTCCTTGGACGCGGACCTGGCCGATGACGAGCGCATTCTGGTGCCCGCGCCGCGCCGGTCCCTGCGGCTGGCCAACGGGATCGCGGAGTTCGTCCGCGCGGTGGTGCCGCCCGGCAGCGCGCTGGCGGTGTGCAACGCCGCCGAGGCCGACCCCACTGACGTCGAACTGCTCGACGTGATGATGCGCCGGATCCCGCCGGACATCCTGATGATCATGGTTTACGCCGATGGGCCGGAGCCTCCCGATGATTCGCGCGATGCCGATGAGCTGCTGGAACTCGTCGACCGCTGCACGAGGGAGGGCTTCCTGCACGCGCTGGCCGAGCTGGGGCAGCGCGGGCTCTCACTCACTGAGCCCGGCGGTGCGCAGTGGTGGTTCTTCGCCCAGCGCACCGCGACCGCGCTCGGCGCGCTCGGCCAGACACTCGAGGCCCGCATACTGTGGGAGGCCGCCCGCCGGTCGAGCCAGGATCCCGCCGTCCACTCGGCCAGCGCGTACGGCACCGCCATGCTCGACGCCCGCCACCCCGACGCCGCCCAGCGCGACCTGGGCCGGGCCACGGGCTGGATGAACCAGGCAATAGCCATCTCCAGCCTGCTGCCCGACCCCGTGGAACGCGCCTTCAAGCTCGGCTTCGACCGCAACGGGCTCGCGCTGATCGAGCTGCGGCGAGGCTCCGCCGACGAGGCGCTCACCCTGGTGGAGTCGGCCCTCGACCTGGCCCGCGAGCTGGGGGAGCGGCACCCGGTGCACCGGATGGTGCTGCTGGCCAATCGCGCCCAGCTGCTGGCGTCGCTCGGGCGCGACAAGGAGGCGCTGGAGGAGTACGGCGCGGCCATCGCGATCGACCCGACGTTCCCCGACCACTACCTCGACCGCGGCAACCTGCTCTACCGGCTGGGGTGGCACGAGGAGGCGCTGGCCGACTACGAGCGGGCGATGCTGGCCGGACCGCCGCTGCCCGAGGCGTACTACAACCGGGCCGAGTTGCGCATCGTGCGCGAAGACTTCACCGGCGCCCTCCTGGACCTCGGCCGGGTGATCGAGCTGGACCCGGTCTACCTCGACGCCTACATCAACCGGGCGGGCCTGCTGGCCATGCTCGGGCGGGACGAGGAGGCCAGGGCCGACGTGACGATCGGGCTCGTCCAGTCGCCCGGCAATCCGTACCTGCTGGTCGTGCTGGGCCAGTTGGAGACCGCGGCCGGTCGGCTGAGCGACGCGCGCCGGGCGCTGGACCTGGCCGTCGGCGCGGCTCCCGAACTGGCGTCGGCCTGGGGCAACCGGGGCGTCCTGCGCTACGAATCGGGAGACTGGGCAGGCGCGCTGTCCGACCTGACGCGGGCCATCACGCTGGAACCCGGCCAGCCCGCCCTCTTCGAGAACCGCGCCGTCGTCCATCGGGCCCTCGGCCACCCGGCCGAAGCGGCGGTCGACGACGAGCAGGCGACCCTTCTCCGGTCGACCAGTATGTAGGCATGCCGAAGCAACGGGTGGCCAGGGCCGCCGCCGTCTACGCCGCCTTGGGCGTTCTCTGGTGGGCCACCGCCCGCATCGGATGGACGGCCATCGCCTGCGAGAGCTGGAACTGCCTGCCCCCTGCCCTCGGCACCCTCCTGGTGATCACCGTGGGCACGTTCGCCTTGTCGGTGGTGGCGCTCAATCGGGTGGAGGTACGCCCGGCCTTCCGGGTGGCCTGGGTGACGGCGGCCATGCTGGTGCTCGTCAGGCTGGCGGGTGAGGTGCTCCCGTCCTGGTCGTTCAGGTTCGCCCACGTGGTGACGGCGGCGGCGGCGTTCGCGGTGGCGGGCGCCATGGCGGCCTTCGTGACGGACGGGGAGGTCGCCAGGGGCAGGCGGCTGGTCGTCTCGGTCGGCGTGCCGGCTCTCGTGTTCGGCGCGATCGCGCTGGCCTGGTGGTGGCGCGGCCCATAGCCCGGTCAACGGTGGCGCACCTGATGCGGTGGCTCGCCCAACGGCATGCCTCTTGACACGGTGGCCGGTCTGGGAGAGCGTCGTTCCATATACGGAACAGTGGAGGTGCGTCATGCGGCCGAACTCCCGCTTCGCCCAGGTCCAGCCCATCGGTCTCGACGAGGTCGCCGCCGCGGCCGGGACGGATCCCGACGTACTCCGCCTGGAGAACCTCGACACCGACGTCCCGCCCCCGCCCGTCGCCGTGGCCGCGACCACGCGGGCGCTCGCGGAGGGGACGGGCAACAGCTGGCTGCCGCTCACCGGTCTGCCCGTGCTGTGCGAGGCGGTGGCGGCCGAGCTACGCCGGCGCACCGGCCTCGACCACGACCCGCTGAGCCAGGTGGTCATCACCTCCGGCGGCACGTCGGCGGTCATGCCGACACTGCTCGCCACGACGGAGCCGGGCGACCCCGTCGTCCTCACCGACCCCACCTACGCCGGCCTGTTCCAGCGCGTACGGCTGTCCGGCGCGCGCCCGCACCTCGTGCCCCTGACGGTCGACGGCGGCCGCTGGCGGCTCGACCGGGACGCCCTCGGCCAGGTACGCCAGGCGGCGGCGCTGCTGCTGATGAGCCCTTCGATGCCGTCCGGCGTGATCTTCTCCCTGGAGGACTGGCAGGCGATCGCGGAGACCTGCGCCCGCACCGGGGCGTACCTCATCTACGACGCGGCCATGGAACGGATCGTCTTCGACGGGCAGCCCCGGATCAACCCCTGCCAGGTGGACGGCCTGGCGGAGCGGACGATCACGATCGGGTCGGTGTCGAAGGAATACCGCATGATCGGCTGGCGGATCGGCTGGATCGCCGGCCCGGCCGACATCATGGCCCGCATCAGGGTGGCGGCCATCTACAACACGACGGTGGCGGGCGGCTACGCGCAGCTCGGCGCGGCGGCGGCGCTCGCCGACCCGGCCGGCGCGGGCGTCGACGAGGCGGTGGCCGAGTACCAGGCCCGCCACGACACCGTGATCGCCCAGCTGTCCGGCCTGCCCGTGGTGCGGGCCGGTGGCGGCTGGTCGTGCCTGTTCGACGCGACGGCCGTGGGCCTGACGGCGCCGGAGCTGTCCGCCCGGCTGCTGAAGAAGGGCCGGATCGCCGCCACGCCGATGACCGCGTGGGGCGAGGCGGTGGCGGGCCGGCACGTCCGGCTGGTCTTCAGCGCCGAGCCCGTCGAACGCCTGTCCGACCTCCGCGCCCGCTTCGACGCCGCACTGGAGGGCTGAACAGGGGAACCAGCACGCCTCCTGGCCATCGCCCCAGACGGCCCGCGTGCGCCGGGCGCCATCCCGCCGCCCGGCGACTCTCCGGAGACGGAGTGGTACGAAGCGCGCTGGGAGGTCACTCACTAGGGCTACGGTTGGACCTGTGTCCTTCGACGAGCTGTTGCGTGACCTCCAAGAAGGAGCCAGTGCCCAGGCGGCGGGCATCAGGCGTGGCTACGGCGGCCCGCCCGCCCGCGCCGTGAACGTCCGCTCCGGCCTGGCCCGGCTGCGCTGCGCCTCGCTGCTCAAGCCGCTGTACGCGTGGGTGACGGCCGCGCACTTCCCCGACCACGAACGCTGGCGCCGTCACGCCGAGCCGGCCGTGGTCGTCTCGTCCAACGCCGACACGCTCAACCTCTGGCTCGCGGTCGGGCCCCGGGTCATCCTGGACGACATCTACCAGCGCACGGGCGTCCTCTGGGCGCCGCCCAACGGGGACCCGTCGAGGTTCGGCTCGGTGGAGGTGGCGGCCGACGAGGTCGCCACCGCCTACGCCGCGCTCGCCCAGACCGCCGCCGCCGGCGACGCGGTGGCGGGCACGATCCTCGGGTGGATGCGCGAGGTCACGGGCGAGCAGCAGTTCGGCGCCCGCGAGGCGCTCGGCTCGCCGGAGGCCGGGATCAAGTGCGGCTGGTACGGCGCCCCGGACGAGACCTGCCTGCGCACGCACGCCGTGGCGGTGCTGCCCAGGGGCGGCACCCGGGCGACGGTCGTGGTGGGGATGACGGCGCAGCCCTACACCGATCCGCGGGAGCGGGAGATCTACCGGGCTCGGGTGACCGAGGGGCTGCCGGTGGAGGGCGAACACGAGAAGGTGGCGGGCGGCCTGCTGCGCGGGCTGATGCTGACCACACTGACCGAGCTGGGCCACCGCCGCGCGGGCTGAAGCCGCTATGTTTCCTGGCCATGGTGAGAATCACGGTGCTGGGCGGCTGCGGCGCGTGGCCCGCGGCCGGGCAGGCGTGCAGCGGCTATCTGGTCGAGCATGAGGGGTTCCGGGTGCTCATCGACCCCGGTTACGCCACGCTGCCCAGGCTGCTGGCCTCGACGGCCGCCGAGGCGATCGACGCGGTGCTGGTCACGCACGGCCACCCCGACCACTGCGCCGACCTGAACCCGCTGCTCCGGGCCCGCGCCCTGGGCGACGCGCCGCCGGCCGCCCTGCCGGTGTACGCGCCGCCTGACGCCCTCACCGCCGTGCTCGCGCTGGACAAGGCTCGCATGCTGGCCGGCAGTTTCCTCCTGCACGACCTGGCTCCCGGCAGGCCGTACGAGATCGGGCCCTTCCGCCTGGACGCCTGGTCGCTTCCGCACCATGTGCCCAACGCGGGACTCCGGCTGACCGGTGGCGGCCGGGTGGTCGCGTACACGGGCGATACCGGGCCCGCCCCCGCGCTGGCCGAGCTGGCGCGGGACGCCGACGTGCTGCTGGCCGAGGCGACCTATCCGGAACGGGTGCCCGACGAGGACGCGCCCTATCTGTCGAGCGCCCTCGACGCGGGCCGTACGGCGGCTCGTGCCGGTGTGGCCCGGCTGGTGCTCACCCACCTGTGGCCGGACAGCCCACCCGAGCCCGCGCTGGCAGCGGCCGCCGAGACGTATGGCGGCGAACTCGCCGTGGCGACGGGCGGCCTCACCCTGGAACTGTGACCGTGCGCTCGTATCGGCCTCAGGCCGGTGCGGTGAGCTCGGCGATCACTTCGGCCAGCTCGGGCGGCTCGACGCCGTGCGGCAGCTCGTCGGTGGTGAACCACCGGTAGCCGAGGTAGGCCCGAGTCTCCTCCTCGGTGAGCTCACCCGGATCCACCTCGGGGGTTCGCCGGGTGAAACAGGCCAGGTAGAACGGTTCGGTCTTCACGTACCGCACGCCGAGCCAGGTGAAGTCCCGATGGACGGGCACCCACCGATCGGACACCGCCGCCCCCGGCAGGCCGGTCTCCTCGGTCAGCTCCCGGGCGGCCGCCTCCAGCGGCGTCTCGCCGGGGTCGATCCCGCCACCCGGCGGCTCCCAGAGCGCCTCGCCACTGACGTGGTCATGCCACCGCAGGAGCAGTACCCGGCCGTCGGCGTCCATGCAGACCACCCGTGCGGCGGGACGGTCACTGTTGATCTGGGCCTCCTTCTGCCAAGCGCGTATCGTACTTGGTGTCGTCAGCGCTTCATGGCGCCGTCCGCGATGGCGTCGGCGGCCTCGCCGATGGCCATGCCGACGATCTCCAGGCGGCGCACCAGCTCGCGTTCCTTCATCGCGTTCGCCGTCAGCTCGCCGGAGAAGATGCGGGCGATCTCGTACTGGTACATACGCCTGATGGAGCCGCCCGTCTTCTTCGCCGCCAGCGCGTCGTGGACCACGGCGGAGGGGTGGGAGGCGAGGACGCGTACGGCGTTCTCCAGGGCGTCGATGCCCTCGATGACCTGGTCGAGGAGCGGTGTGAAGCGGATCTGGTCCGGCACCCGATAGAGGTACGACTCCCGGACGAAGTCGCGCAGCGAGTCCAGTACGTCGTCGATCGAGCGGGAGAGGCGGAACAGGTCCTCCCGGTCGATCGGCGTGACCAGGGCCGACTTGAGCTCCTCCACCAGGTGGCGCCGCTCCTCGTCGCCGAGGTGCTCGATCACGCGCATCTTCTCGTGCGCGCCCGTCCTGCCCACCTCTCCGCCGATCATGGCCATCGCCAGCCAGGCGCCCTCCTTGGTCGCCGCCAACTGGCCGAGCAGGGCCTCGCTCAGCGCGTTGTCCATGCGTCCCGACATCAGCGCCCGGATCCGCCGCAACCGCTTCACACCCAGCCCCCTCTCCGCACCCCAGCCCCGTCGGCGTGTCCCAGGTGGTTCACGCCGTCACCGCCTTCACCGCGTACGCCGTGACCCCGGCCAGCAGCGCGCTCGCCGGTAGCGTCAGCAGCCAGGCGATGACGATCTTGACGGCGGCGTACCAGCGGACCCGGCCGGCGCCCTGCGCCACGCCGGCGCCGATCAGGCCGCCGGCGATGGCCTGGGTCATGCTCACCGGCATACCCAGTGCCGAGCAGGCGATCACCGCGATGCCCGAGGCCAGTTCGGCCGCCACGCCGTGCAGGGGCCGGGAGACGATGATCTCCCGGCTGAGCGCACCTCCCGCTCTGGGCAGGCCGTACACGGTGCCGAGCCCGAACAGCAGCGCCCCCAGCGAGGTGTAGGTGAGCGGCGCGTCCGAGAAGCCCATCACGATCATGAAGACGGCGAGCATCTTCTGGCCGTCGTTGGCGGAGTAGGCGATGGTCTGCGACAGGAAGCCCGCCCAGTGCCAGCGCGGCAGCCCGTGGCTGGTCGTCACCCTGACCAGCAGCCGGATCACCCCCCAGGCCAGCAAGCCGCCGACGACGGGCGCGGCCAGGCCGAAGGCCAGCACCAGGGAGACCGACCCGGCCGAGACCGGCAGTCCCCAGCCCAGGCCGGCCCCGGTGAGGCCGCCGACGATGGCCAGGGTGAGGCTGGTCGGGCGGCCTTTCGCGCTGAGCGTCATGACCACGATCAGCGCGGCGACCACCGCGACCGCCATCGCGATCTTCGCCCCCGCCCCCTGGAACGTGGCCAGCCGATTCACGAACGCCAACGCCACCCGATGGGTGACCAGCGGCACCAACGCCACCAGCACCACCAGGGTGAGGATGCCGACCGCAGGACGTATCGCCGGCAGTTTCAGCCCGGTCGCGAGCAGGGCGCCCCCGTCGTTCATCCCGGACACGAACGCGAACAGGCACGCGATCGCGATCAGTACGGCGGATTCCAACGGCGGGCGCTCCATGAGTAGGCCGGTCGGAGGTAGTCTGCCCAGGTCAGCCAGAAGCCACCCCACGATCCCCTGCCCGCGAGAGTGAAACCATGAGCTCTGCCGAGTACATCCTGACCCTGTCCTGCCCCGACCGGCCCGGTGTGGTGGCCGCGGTCTCCGGCCTGCTGTCCGGGCGCGGCTGCAACATCATCGAGAGCCAGCAGTTCGGGGATGAGCAGGCGCAGCGGTTCTTCATGCGGGTCCAGTTCGCGGCGCCGCTGCCGGAAGACGACCTGCGTACGGCCTTCGCCGCCCTGGCGCCGGAGTTCGGCATGGAGGTCAAGCTGCGTGAGGTGGCCAGGAAGCCGCGCGTGCTCATCATGGTCAGCAAGTTCGACCACTGCCTGAACGATCTGCTCTACCGCGTACGCGCCAAGTCCCTGGACATCGAGATCGTCGCCGTCGCGTCCAACCATCCCGACCTCCGCCCCCTGACTCAGTCGTATGGCATCGACTACCACCACCTGCCCGTTACGCCTGAGACCAAGGCCAGGCAGGAGGCGGAGGTGCTGGCGCTGGTCGAGCACTATCAGGTGGACCTGGTGGTGCTGGCGCGATACATGCAGGTGCTGTCGGAGGATCTCTGCGAGAAGCTGGCGGGCCGGGCCATCAACATCCATCACTCGTTCCTGCCGTCGTTCAAGGGCGCCAGGCCGTACCACCAAGCTCATGACCGGGGCGTCAAGCTGATCGGCGCGACCGCGCACTATGTCACGTCGGACCTGGACGAAGGCCCGATCATCGAGCAGGAGGTGGCGCGCGTGAACCACAGCCACTCCTCACAGGACCTGGTGGCGCTCGGCCGGGACGTGGAGTGCGTCGCGCTGGCGAGGGCCGTGACGTGGCACGCCGAGCAGCGGGTGCTGCTCGACGGCCACAAGACGGTCATCTTCCCCCGCTGACCCGCGGCCTTATGACCACATGACGAGGAGCTTGCCGATCGTGTGGCTGTTCGCGAGGTCTGTATAGGCTCGCATGGCTTCCGCTGGTCCGTAGCGGTGGGTGATGGTGTTCGGCAGGGTTCCACGTACGGCCAGTGCGGCCAGTTCGTCCAGGTCGCCGGGGCCGGCCTGGGTGTAGAGGGTGTCCACCCGTACGCCGGCGAAGGCCGCGGGGTCGGGGCTGGGGAAGGCGATGTTCAGCAGCCGCCCGCCCGGCCGGATGGCGCGGGCCGTGCCGACCAGGGCGGGGCCCGACTGGGCCAGGTTGACCAGGGTGTCCACGCCGTCCGGGTGGCGGCGCAGGGTCTCCGCGCCCGGATCGGCCGAGCGGTAGTCGATCACCTCGGCGGCTCCCAGCGCGCGAACGTACGGCTCGTCGTCGGGTATCGCGGTGGCGATCACATGGACGCCCCGCGCGGCCAGCAGCGGGACCACCGCGCCGCCGACCCCGCCGGCCGCGCCGATGACGAGCACCTTCATGCCGCGAGCGAACGTTCCGGCGCGCAGCAGGGGCAGAGCTGTCAGGCCGGCGATCGGGAGAGTGGCGGCGTGGTCGGCGGGCAGGTCCGGCGGGCGGTGGGCCAGGGCCGGGGTGTCGGCGTCGAAGAGCGCGTATTCGGCCATGGTGCCCGTGGTCAGGGAAGGCGGTGTGGCGACGAGGTCCGCCATGGCCTTGGCCGCGTAGGGGAGGCCGAGGCCGAATATCTCGTCCCCTGGGGTGAATCGGGAGACGCCGTCGCCGACGCCGGTGACCGTACCGGCGAAGTCGCTGCCCGGGACGTGCGGGAACACCAGCGGAGCCGACTCCCGCATCACCCCGCTCAGGGTGCGGAGGTCGGCCGGGTTCAGTCCCGCGGCGGTGATCCGCACTCGCACCTGGCCGGGGCCCGGTTCCGGTGCCGGGATGTCGTCCATCGCCAGTACGTCCGCCGAGCCGTACTGCCTTGCCACCAATGCCCGCATGGGCGTCTCCTCGCTTAACCGGACCGGTTGGTCATGTTATGAGTGCCCAGCATAATATGACCGGCCGGTCCGGTTGGGATAGGGTCGGTTTGTGGGGACGATGCGGGCCGATGCCATGCGTAACAGGCGGTTGCTGCTCGACGCGGCTGCCGCGGAGTTCGCGGAGCATGGGATGGACGTCTCGGTGGCGCAGATCGCGGTACGGGCCGGGATCGGCAAGGGGACCGTGTTCCGCCACTTCGCCACCAAGGAGCAGCTCATCACGGCGATCTTCGCCGACCAACTCGACGGCTTGGCCGCCATCGGCGAGGCGCTCCTGCGGGGGACGGGAGCGGGCCCTGTGGCGGCGGTGCGTGGCGCGGACGCGTTGCTGGCGTTCATGAGCGCGGGTGTCGAGGCGCAGGTCGGTGATCGGGCCTTCTGCCAGGCGGCGGGGGCGATCGCGCGGGCCGATCCGCAGGTGCGGCGGGCCAGTCAGCGGCTGGCGGCCGTCGCGGAGGCGCTCACGGCCGAGGCCAGGCGCGAGGGGTCCGTCCGCGACGACGTCACCGGACACGACATCGTGCTGCTGATCAACGCCGCCTCGCAGGCCACCGCGCCACTCGGTGACACGGTGCCGGGGCTCTGGCGGCGCTATCTCAGCATGATGTTCGATGGGTTGCGTCCCGCGGCCGCCCACCCACTCCCGGTCCCCGCTCCAGAGGAGACGCACTTCACGTCGGCGGCGCACCGCGCCTGAGCGGCCGTTCAGGGCGCATGGGGTGTTGGGTCGCGGAACTTCTTGCTCGCCACCATGTCCGCGACGCTGCCGATCACCATGACCTCGGCCTCGGGATCGTAGAAGACACCCACCGGCGTCACGTGCGGCCCGCCCCCGGCGCCGACCGTGGCGAAGCGGCCCAGAGGTTGGCTGGTCAGATACGAGATCTCCGCCTCGGTGAACGTGGTCACGCCCCCTCCCGCGATCCCCGACGGCCGGTGCGGGTCGCGGCGGACGGTTGCGACACCGGATCGAGAGGCGCGGCGGGTGGCCAGGACTCGGGACCGGGAGATGTGCCGGATGACCGCCGCAAGGTGGCGAGCAGGGTGGCGGTGTCGGTCCCCCCGCTGAGCGGCTCGGCGCCGGGGAAGACGAAGGTGGGCACCGCCGTGATCCCGGCCGCCCGAGCCGCGGCGACCTGCTCGCGTACCTCGGTGACGCCTTCCGCCGAGGCGAGAAGCGCCCCGGCCCCCTGCATCCCGGCCCGCGCCGCCGCGTCGCTCAGCGCGGCGTGGTCGCCGAGATCGCCGCCGTCACGGAAGTGCGACTCGTACAGCGCCGTAGCGAGCGTCGCCTGGACCCCCGCGCCGTGCTCCCGCAGCGCGAACCACAGCAGCCGATGCGCGGTGAACGTGTTGACCGCCACCGCCCGATCAAAGCGATACTCCACCCCCCTCACTCGCCCCCAACTCGGCCATGCCCGAGGTCATCGAGGCCGCCTGGTCACGGCCGAACATCTCGGCCATCGCCTCCATCAGCGGCCGAGCCTCCTGCGGGGCGTCGGCGGCGAGCTGGTAGGGCAGGTGGACGAGCTGGGCGGCGCCACCGAACGCCGCCACCGCGCGGTGGAAGCGGTGCGTGCCCAGTCGGCACCAGGGGCACGCGAGGTCGGCGTACACCTCAACCCGTATCGGACGGCCGATGGCCGTTGTTTCGCTGGTCATACGCCCCAACCTGCCGGTCCCGGCGCGGGTGAGGAAGGCCGCGTCAAGACGGGCACCGGCAGGGCCACCCAAAGGGCTCAGCCGGTCAGGGAGGGTTGTCCCCGGGCGCCACGACGCCCGTCTCGTACGCGTACACGACAGCCTGCACCCGGTCCCGCAGCCCGAGCTTGTTCAGTACCCGCGACACATGGGTCTTCACGGTCGCCTCACTACGCTGATCCGTCGCGCGCCGGTTCCTTGTGGTCGGCTCGGACGATGGGGATGCGGCGTACCGGCCGGACGGTACGGGGGTGCTGCGGGTCATTCTGTCTCCCCGGACGAGTTGTCGCTGCCGGGCCGCCCGGCGCTGCTGCGACGCTATCCGCGGCCGGCACCTGAGTTCGTCAGCCGCAGTGCGGACGGCCTGGGTAGCTCTCGCGGGGGATGACACCAGGATGCCGGTGGCCCTGCTTGGTCCGGTCGATCACCGCAAGGCATCGGTCGGTGGATCGAGGCTCAAGGGCGGTAAGTCCCGAAGTACCAGACGTTCCCCTCGGGATCCTGGCAGGCGTACTCGCGCGACCCGTAAGGCTGATCGGTGAGCTCCATCGTGATCGTGGCCCCGGCGGCCCGGGCGCGGGCCAGGTGCGCGTCGGGGTCGTCGACGGCGATGTACATGCCGGGACCGCCCGGCTTGCCCTCCCCGACCATGATCAGATCGTCCCCGACGAGGAGCTCGGCGTGGTTGACCACGCCCTGGTCGTTCTTGGACGCCTCGTGCACCCGGAACCCGAAGGCGGCGGTCAGGAAGTCGATGGCCGTCGCGCAGTTCCGGTAGCGGGCCAGGGCGTAAACCGTTCGTGTCATGCGGTCAGTATCAGACGGGGACGGCCGCGGGTCTTGGACGAATCTGACCGGGCGTCGTGTCGCCCAGCGCCCTGAACTCGCGGTTCATGTGCGCCTGATCGTAGAAGCCGCAGTCGGCGGCGACGCCGGCGATCGCCCGGCCGGAGCGGAGCAGGCGCAGCGCGGACTGGAAGCGGATCACCCGGGCGGCCGTCTTCGGCGTGAGGCCGACCTGGTCGTGGAAGCGGGCGACGAGATGGCGGTGACTCCAGCCGAGCGACGAGGCCAGCCACGACGGCCCCACACCGCCGCCAGAGGAGAGGAGCCGCGCCCACGCCCACGGGACCTCCGGGCCGATCTCCGGCCCGGCCAGGATGCGCTCTGTCAGCAGCCGGTCGGTCAGGGCCAGCCGCTCGGGCCAGGACGCCGTCTCGGCCAGCCGCTCGACGGCCGTGCGGGCCCAGGCGCCCAGAAGGTCCTCGATCGGGACCACGAGGTTCGTCAGCTCCCGCATCGGCATTCCGTACAGGCGCCGCGCCCCGAACGGAGTGAGGAACACCTGCACGCCCTCGGCCGGGCCGAGCGTGCGGGTCACGGTGAAGCGGTCACCGAGCCCGCCGGTGAACGACGTGACGCGCGCCCCGCCCACCCCCATCGCCGCGCCGAACCCGAGGATCAGCACCGCACCCGGCATCGCCGCCTCGGACCGCGTCAACGGCGAGGCGTAGTGCTCCCGGTACGCGGTCAGCCGCGTCACGTACGGTCGCAGAGCAAAGCTGGGGACGGCCTCCACCATGGCCAGCCCCAGCATGCTCATATTTCCGACTATAGGCCGGTATGCCTGGCCAGGAACGTCAGCGTGTCAGCCGACAGCTCGACCGACCGGCTGATCGAACGGGCGCCATGGCCCACCTCGGTCTCGTTGCGCAGCACGATCGGCCCCTCACCCGTGGACGCGTGCTGGAGCGCCGCGCACATCTTCCACGCGTGCAGCGGATGCACCCGCGTGTCCGACCCGAAGACCGTGAACAGCGTCGCGGGGTACGCCACGCCTTCCCGAACATTGTGATACGGCGAGTATCTCAACAACCAGTCGAACCCCTCGGCATCGGCCGCGGAGCCGTATTCGACGTTCCAGGTCGCCCCCAGCCCGAACTGCTCGTAACGGATCATGTCGAGCAGCGGCGCGGAGCAGGCGACGGCCGCGTACAGCTCGGGACGCTGTGTCAGCGCCGCGCCCACCAGCAGCCCGCCGTTGGAGCCGCCGGAGATCGCCAGTCGCTGGGGCGTCGTCACCCCGGTCGCGATGAGGTGCTCGGCCGCGGCGTGGAAGTCGTCGAAGACGTTCTGCTTGTTGCCGAGCATGCCGTCGCGGTGCCAGTCCTCGCCCTCCTCGCCGCCGCCGCGCAGGTTGGCGATCACATAGACGCCGCCCGCCTCCACCCAGGCGAGCACCGACGCGGAGTAGCCGGGGGTCATCGACAGCCCGAAGCCGCCGTAGCCGTACAGGATGGTCGGCCGCGGCCCGTCGCCGTCGACCGGCGAGATGATCAGCATGCGGACGTCGGTGCCGTCCTTCGACCGGTAGACAACCTGGGACGTGCGCACCGCTGGGACGTCCACCGCGCCCGGCGAGGCGGCCCAGAGCGTGGTCTCGCCGGTCCTGGCGTCATAGCGCTGGATGGTCGGCGGCGTGGTGTTGTCGGTGTAGCCGAACCACGCCTCGTAGCCGCCTTCCGGACGTTCGGCGATGCCGCCGATCGAGCCGAGGCCGGGCGCGGGCACCTCGCCGATCTGTTCGCCGGTGGCCAGGTCGTGCACCGTGATCTCGCTGATCGCGTGGCGGGTCCAGCCCACCAGCATGACCGGGCGGTCGAGGTCGTCGAGGATCGCGAAGTCGGACAGCACCGCCTCGGAGTCCTCGGGGATCAGGTCGCGCCAGGCCTCGGCACCGGGCGTCGCCGGATCGGTGACGCAGATCCGGGCGCGCGGCGCATCGCGGTCGGTGTGGACGTACAGCCTGCCGTCGCGGCCGAACGAGAGCCCCGTCTGGGCGTCCACGCCCTCCTGTACGACCTGGAGATCGGGCCGGTCGGGCGGGGACGCGGTCAGGTCGGCCACCCACAGGTCGTTGCGCGGCGCCGTGCCCTCGCTGGCGGAGATCTGCAGCCAGTGGCCGTCACGCGAGACCGAGACGCCGTAGTAGTTGGTCATCTTCAGGCCTTCACCGAAGATCATCACATCGTCTTCGGTGGACGTGCCGACGCGGTGCAGGTAGACGCGGCGGTGGAACTGCGACTCGCCCTCCGGCAGCTCCGTGCTCGGCAACCGGCGCACGTAGTAGAACGCCTCGCCCCCGGGCAGCCAGGCGATGGGGGAGTAGCGGCACCGGTCGATCGGGCCCTCCACCCGGGCGCCGGTGGCCACGTCCATGAGGTAGAGGACCGACTCCTCGTTGCCGCCCACCGAGATCTGGTAGGCGAGCAGGCGGCCCTCCTTGTCGGGTTGTACGGCGTCGAGCGTGGTCAGGCCCGACGGGTCGATCGCCATGGGGTCGATCAGCGCCCGCTCCTTGCCGCCGGCTCCGTCGTCCTCGGCGACGTAGTAGACCGCGTGCTCCTGGTCCGGCGTGCGGCGGCTGAAGAAGTGACGCGTGCCGCGCCACGTGGGCACCCCCACGGAACCCGACCTGAGCAACTCGGCGATGCGGTCCCTGAACCGCTGCGGCTCACTCTGCCGCTTGAACAGGTCGGCCTGCGCGAGCAGCCATCCCTGCGTCTCCGGACTGTCGGGATCCTCAAGCCATCGATAGGGGTCCGCGACGGGAGTGTCGTGCAAAATCTCGTCGCTTTCCGCGCGGCGTGCTGTGGGGTAGGGCTCTCGCGTCATGCCCGAACCCTACTGCCATGCAGCGCGCGTAAAGCCCTGGTGAAGTGGGCATAAAACGTACCGTGCGTCCCTCTGGTCATTCCGGCTGGGGGTTATGGGGTGGCGGGGAGCATGCGGTAAACGTCAGACTTGGTGATAGGACGGTGCCGTGGTGACCATCCGCTGGACCGTCCGGCGGAGGTCCACGTGACGGAAGCACCAGTGCCCCAGGAGGGGCCGACAGCCGGGACATGCCACGGCATGTCCCCCTTGATACGTATGCAGCAGGGAGAGGCCCGATGACGCGCCAAGTCCTGCTGCTCAACGCCACTTACGAGCCACTCACCACGCTCTCGCTGCATCGCGCCATCGTGCTCGTGCTGCGGGACAAGGCCGACATCGTCCATCGCGACGGCCGGGGCGCGGTCCTGCGCTCCGCGACCTGCACGCTGGACGTCCCCTCGGTGATCCGGCTCCGCAGATACGTCCGTATTCCCTACCGGTCTCGCATCCCCCTGACCAGGGCCGCGCTCATGCGGCGCGACGACTACCGCTGCGCCTACTGCGGCCTGCGGGCCGAGACCATCGACCACGTCGTGCCCCGGTCCAGGGGCGGCCCCCACACCTGGGAGAACTGCGTCGCCTCGTGCACGCCGTGCAACCACCGGAAGGCCGACAAGTTCCTGGAGGAGCTGGGGTGGACGCTACGCGTCGCCCCGGCGGTGCCACGGGGCGCTCACTGGCGGCTCATCGGCGCTTCACTCGTCGGCGATCCCCAATGGGCGCCCTACCTGGAAGCGGCTGCCTGACCTTCGGGCCCGGATCCCTCGGATCCGGGCCTGAAATGTCTTTGTCCGGCTTCGCGGCTCCTGGCAGGATCCCAGGACATGTGGACCTTCACCACCGACGTAGAGGAGTACGCGGCCGTCGCCGAGGCGTTCCTGCTCGCCGACCCCGTGGGCAACACGGTGCCGCTGACCGTGCTGGCGAACATCCGCGCCGGAATGCCGGCCGACGACGCCTACTTCGGCTGGTGGACCAGCGACGGCGAAGTCCGCGGGGCGGCCTTCCGCACGCCGCCGCATCCGGTCGGGCTGGCCCGCATGCCGGTCGAGTCCATCGCGCCGCTGGTCGCCGCCTTGAAGGGGGAGATCCCTGAGGTCATGGGCCCGCTGGAGCTGACCGAAGCGCTCGCCGAGGCGCTCGGCGAACCCGGCTCCGTGCTGTCGGAGCGCCTTTACCGCCTCGGCACCCTGACCATCCCCGACACGGACGGCCGCGGCCGTCTGGCGGCCGTCGCCGACTTCCCCCTGCTGGTCGCCTGGTTCCTGGCGTTCGGCGACGAGGTGGGGCTGGGCATCGGCCGGGATCCCGCTCAGCAGGTCCAGCACCGGCTGGCCGGCCGGCAGCTCTTCCTGTGGGAGGCGGACGGGGCCCCGGTGTCGCTGGCCGCCCTGTCGCCCGCCGCGGGCGGGGTCTGCCGCATCGGGCCGGTGTACACGCCGCCGACACGTCGCAGGCGTGGGTACGGTGCCGCGGTCACCGCGTTCGCCAGCCAGGTCGCGCTGGAGACGCGCTGCGAGCAGGTGGTGCTCTTCACCGACTTGGCCAACCCGACGAGCAACGCCGTCTACCGGTCGATCGGCTACGAACCCGTCTCCGACTACGCCCAGGTGAGCTTCGGATCTTTGCCGTAGTCTTTGGGCATGCCGCGCTATGACTTTCGCTGCCGTGCCTGCGGGTCGACCTTCGAGGTGACCCGTCCGATGTCCGCCTCCGACGAGGCGGCCGCGTGCCCCGAGGGGCACGACGACACCGTCAGGTTGCTCTCCACGGTCGCGATGACCGGCGGCGCCGCCGCCCCGCGCTCAGGTGGGTGCTGTGGTGGAGGGTGCTGTAGTTAGCTGTGGTGGGTTGCTGTAGTTGATCAGCCCGCGCTCAGTTGGTGGTTAGAGGCTCCTGTTTACGGCCGGCCCGGTGAACCCCACCCGCCGCACGGGGCTGGGGTCTGTCCAGGGGCACGCTCCTCCGGTGGAGACGGCTGGGCGCCGTGACGTGCGTCTTCTTGGCCATGGCTTCCGTGTGGTCGCACCGGTCGTGATGACGGGCGATGTCCTGGTCGTGGCTATTCGGGCCGTAGTGGCAGGCGGCTCGTCCCCTTTCCTTGCAGAAGGAGGCGCGGACGGCTTCTGTCCCCCATATGGGCAACCTGTAGCCGCCGTATGGCCGATTTGTGGCGCTTGCAGTCATCCTTGATCGCAGATCGCACTCGCTCCAACCGTGGAGACTGCATGTCAAAACACCTCGCCGGGAGCGCCCTGCTGGCAGGAACCCTGCTGATCACCGGCGCTCTGGCCACCGCTCCCGCCCACGCCTCCAGCACCGCGCACTCGGTGTCGACCAACTCCTCCGTAGGGACGGCCCAGCGCTCGTGGGTGCACGGCGTCTATGGCACATTGGCTTCCTGCAAACGCGCGGGCAACAAGCTCGTCAATGATGGGCTCGTAGACAACTTCAACTGCGTCTGGGACAGCCCCTACTGGGCCCTGTGGGTATTCGACTGATCCCAGACGCGACGCCGTGCGTCGCACGCCCCGATGCGCCCGTGTGAGCTTCAAAGTGCCCACACGGGCGGCTACCGGCCGGTGATCGCCCGCCCTGTCTACGGGTACCGCTGACGTGCACGCGGTAACTGTCGGGCACGATCGCTTCCGCCAACTCCGGCGAGAACATGAAACCGTCGATGCGAGCCCCCTGCCCGTCATCGATATGACCGTGAAATCCTCCGCCGGCACCGCAGGGTCCACGAAATCCGGTTCACCGGCCGAGCGCCGTGACGGGCGCACGTGCACCGGTGAATCCCTTGACCGCCAGGCCGGCCACGCGTTCGACTGTCGTGATACCCGTGGGCATGTCCGGACTCCGTTCCGACAGCACAGCGATCAGAAGGTCGTGGTCCGCTACGAGCAGGCGGCCCACGCTGTTGATCGTCCACAGGCCGCCGTGCGCCTCGGCGGGCAGCCAGCCGTTCTTCAGGGCCACCTTGCCGCCCGCGGCGCTGACACCCCAAGCCTGGTCCGGGGTCACGGACGACATCAGGCCGAGCGCGTAACGGCGGTTGGCGGCCGAGACCGGACCGTCCGGGTCGGTCAGTACGCCGAGCACCTTCACCTGATCTGACGGGTTGCTGCGCGTCGAGCCCCAGAACCGTCCCGCGCCGGGATACGTGTCGCGCACGCCGAGCCGGTGCAGGGTTCTGGTCAGGCCCGCCTGGCGGCCGATCGCCACGTAGAGATCGTGCGCGCACTCGTTGTCGCTGAAGCGGATCATGCGGTCGGCCAGCGCGCGCTGGTGGGCGTCCAACTGCCGGTGCTCGCGCTGCGCCCGCAGCAGCAGCGCCAGCAGGATGTCCACCTTGGCCACGCTGGCCAGCATGAACGACTGTTCCCCATGGAAGGCGTATTGGACGCCGGTGGTCCGGTCGTGCACCGAGACCGCCGTCCGGCCCGGCCGCCCCCGCAGGTAGTGATCCAGCGCCAGGTCGAGCGCCTGCCGTGCGGCCTTCGGCAACTGGGGGGCGTTGGCCACCCGCATGGCGGCGGCACCCGACGCCCCATCCCCTGGCAGCCGCTCAGGAGCGACCGCCAAGGCGGGAGGAGCGCCGGCCACGCCGCCATTGGCGCAGCCGGACACCCCGGCCACCAGAGCCAGCAGGATCCCTCGAAAAACCATGAGCGGGAGCCTGCCACCCGCCGCGCCAACGGCTGGGGCGCGGAGGGTCAAGGCTCGCCCAGATTCCCGGCAGGGAGCTTCTTACGCGGCGCGAGCCCGCTTGCGCCGCTGGAACGGCAGGAACCGGTCGGCCAGGTGCGGCCGGGACGGAGTCAGCGTCGGTTCGACCGCGAGAATCCGGTCGAACCGGAACGCCCGGATGGCCCGCCGCATCCGGCAGACCCCGACGAGATACCAGTATTCGCGGTGCACCAGACACGTCACGGGCTCCACATCCCGAGCCGTGACATGTCCGGAGGCGTCGCGATAGTGCAGGCGAACCATCAGGCGGCTGGTGATGGCATCCGCCATGAGCCTGGCCCGCGACGCGATGTCCACGGGCAACGGTTCGGTGAGCGTCGTGAGCGTGGTGGCGATGACGTCGTCGTCGAGCTCCAGATGCTCGAACGCGTGTTGCAGACCGCGCCTGGCGGTGACGGCCTGCGGACCGGTCCCCAGATGAGCGAGGGACAGGGCGAGGGCAGCGATCTCGGCGGTGGTCAGCGGGCGAGTGTGAGAGTTCACGCCTGTAGCCATACCCCCACAATAGAGACGACCACCGACAGTTTTCGAAAGCCTGTACGCCTGGTAAGCACCCTGTATCGCCCAGATAAGGGCAGGAAAGCCGCCTGCCACCACGCCCCGAATACGGAAGCCACGACCAGGAACTCGCCCGCCATCACGACCATACGGAAGCCATGGCCAAGAAATCGCTCGCCATCACGACCACACGGAAGCCATGGCCAAGAAGACGCACGTCACGGCGCCCAGCCGTCTCCACCGGAGGAGCGTGCCCCTGGACAGACCCCAGCCCCGCACGGTGGGTGGGGCCCACCGCGCTTGGCCGTAAAACAGCGCTCTAGAAAAAACAGCTATCTAGAAAGCTGGGTGAGGTCGCGGGAGGCGCCCGTGGAGGCAGAGGTGGTCATGGCTGCGTACGCCTGGAGGGCCGCGCTGACGGGGCGGTTGCGGTCGCGCGGACGGTAGCCGCCCAGGTCGGCCAGGAGGCGCTCGCGGCGGGCCGCCAGCTCGGCCTCGGGGACCCGCAGCTCCAGCGACCGGTTGGGGATGTCGATCTCGATCGTGTCGCCGTCCTCGACCAGCGCGATCGTGCCGCCCTCAGCCGCCTCCGGAGAGGCATGCCCGATCGACAGCCCGGACGTGCCGCCGGAGAAGCGGCCGTCGGTGACCAGCGCGCAGGCCTTGCCCAGGCCCCTGCCCTTGAGGAACGACGTCGGGTAGAGCATCTCCTGCATGCCCGGCCCGCCCTTCGGCCCCTCGTAGCGGATGACGACCACGTCGCCCGCCTTCACCCGGTCGCCCAGGATGCCCTCGACCGCGTCATCCTGCGACTCGAACACCACCGCCGGCCCGCTGAACTTCCAGATCGACTCGTCGACCCCAGCCGTCTTCACCACGGCGCCGTCCCGCGAGATGTTGCCGTAGAGGACCGCGAGCCCGCCGTCCGCGCTGTAGGCGTGCTCCCGGTCGCGGATGCAGCCCTCGGCCCGGTCGAGGTCGAGGGACTCCCAGCGGTTGTCCTGGGAGTAGGGCTTGACCGTGCGGACGTTGCCGGGCGCCGCGTGCCACAGCTCGACGGCCTCGGGCAGCACCGTGGGCGACTGGGGGTCCCAGGCGGCGATCGTCTCGCCGAGCGTGCCGCCGTTGACCGTCGGCACGTCGCGGTGGAGCAGCCCGGCGCGGTCGAGCTCGCCCAGGATGGCCGGGATGCCGCCCGCGCGGTGCACGTCCTCGACGTGGTACTTGTTCGTCGCCGGAGCCACCTTGCACAGGCACGGCACGCGCAGGGAGATCTCGTTGATCTCCTTGAGCCCGAAGTCGACCTCGGCCTCGCGGGCCGCGGCCAGGATGTGCAGGATCGTGTTGGTCGAGCCGCCCATGGCCACGTCCAGCGTCATCGCGTTCTCGAACGCCTCGCTGGTGGCGATCGAGCGCGGCAGCACCGACTCGTCGTCCTCCTCGTAGTAACGGCGGGTGATCTCCACGAGCTGGCGGCCGGCGTCCTCGAACAGCTTCTTGCGGTCCTTGTGCGTGGCCAGGATCGTGCCGTTGCCCGGCAGCGCGAGGCCGATCGCCTCGGCCAGGCAGTTCATGGAGTTGGCGGTGAACATGCCCGAGCACGACCCGCAGGTCGGGCAGGCGTTCTCCTCCATCTCCAGCAGATCCTCATCGGAGACGCTGCTGTCGGCGGCGGCGACCATCGGGTCGATCAGGTCCAGCTTGCGGCCGGGCGTCTTGCCGGCCTCCATCGGCCCGCCGGAGACGAAGACCGTCGGGATGTTCAGCCGGAAGGCGGCCAGCAGCATGCCCGGCGTGATCTTGTCGCAGTTGGAGACACAGATCATCGCGTCGGCGCAGTGGGCCTGGACCATGTACTCGACGGCGTCGGCGATCAGCTCGCGCGACGGCAGTGAGTAGAGCATGCCGCCGTGGCCCATCGCGATGCCGTCGTCGACCGCGATCGTGTTGAACTCACGCGGGATCGCCCCCGCCTCGCGGATCGCGGCGGACACCACGTCGCCGACGTCGCGCAGATGAACATGGCCGGGGACGAACTGCGTGAAGCTGTTGGCCACGGCGATGATGGGTTTGCCGAAATCGCTCCCGGCTACGCCGGTCGCCCGGAGCAGGGCCCGGGCACCGACCATGTTCCTGCCGTGGGTGACCGTACGTGACCTGAGGGCGGGCATTGGACTTCTCCCATCGTTACGAGTCCTCACATGGTACGACCATCGCCCGGTTGCTGAGACAGTTGTCCATTGCTCGGAACACGTACGGCGGCCAGTTGGGTCTACCTGGCCAGGAGCCGATGGCTCGGCCCGCCCTTGCGGCGCGTCGGTTGGACGGCATGATGCCTTCGGTGCTGCCGGCGGCGCGCTTTCCGGCTCAGCCCTCGCCGTATCTCGCGGGCAGGACCTGGGCCGCGATCTCGTGCAGGCGATCGATCTCGGCCTTGGTCAGCGCCCGCTCCCGCTTGGTGATCCACTTGCGGGCACGGCCGCCCTCGTAGACGTCCACACCGCGGATCGTCATGATCTTCCACGGCACCGGTGGCCCGTAGATGGCCAGCGAGGGCACGACCGAGATCTCCTTGCCGTAGGCCTCGCTGATCAGCTCGCTGGCCCGCGACGCCTCCCACTTGGCCTCGGTGAGGCGCGGCTTCATGTCGAACGGCCCGTGGAAGAGCTTCTTGCCCATCTGGACGCGTACGGGCAGCCGCTTGTCCCACTTCTCGGAGTCGACCGCGTACACGCCTGTCGGGCCGACCACGAGGTGGTCGATCTGGGCCTCGCTGTCCGGGATCGCCCTGGCGTGCAGCGTACGGTAGCCGTTCCGTTCGAGCTTGCGCAGCTGGGCCTCGGTACGGCGCTCCGCGATGGAGGCACGTCGCCAGGCCGGCACGGTCGACTTGGACCGCGCTCGGTAGACGGTGTCGAGGATGGCCGCGATCACGCCCGCGGTCACGCCCACCCGCCAGTCGCCCACGAGGATGCCCACGACCACGCCGACCGGGATCGCCAGCAGCGCGCGATTGCGCACTTGGCGGACACGCGGTTGCTGGAGCAGGCTGCCCAGGGACGCGCGCTCGATAGGCGCGTAGGTTGACGTGGGCGCCGAGTGCTTGGCGGGTGCCGGCTCGCCTTCGGGTCGGTCACTCACCCAGATGGGTGACGAATTGTGACCGTCTTCTCGCTGATGATCGGAGTCCACGTAACTCACCGTAGCCCGTGGGTCTTGTCGTTTCCTAGTGTTGCCTTGTCCATAGTTTTATGGCCCAGCTCACCGTGTTCTACGCCCGTTTTCCGGGTATCTATTACGTTCTTCTCTAGAGATGCCTAGTGTGCGGTAGCGTGCGAGAACTTCACGAGCTTTCGGCGCTCGAGCAGGCGCAAGCCATCCGTGACCAGGAGATTTCGCCGGTCGAACTCACACAGCACTACCTCGATCGGATCGAGCGCATCGATCCGCGTGTGGGCGCGTATGTGACCGTGACCGCAGAGAGAGCACTCGAACAGGCGCGTCGCCTGACGAAGATGCTGCCAGACGGACCGCTCGCCGGAGTGCCGATCCCCATAAAGGATCTTAACCTGGTGAAGGACGTCCCGATCATGTTCGGGTCCTCGACATACCGGGGATTCGTCGCTCCCGTGGACGACACGGTGGTCGAGCGCCTGCGTGACGCGGGCACGGTGATGCTGGGGAAGACCGCGACACCGGAGTTCGGGCTGCCCTGCTACACGGAGACCTACCTCTCGCCGCCCGCCCGCTCGCCATGGGATCTGAGCACCTCCGCGGGCGGGTCGAGCGGCGGCGCCGCCGCGGCCGTGGCCGCCGGGCTGGCGCCGGCCGCGCAGGGCAGCGACGGGGCCGGTTCGATCCGCATCCCGGCGTCGGTGTGCGGGCTGTTCGGCATCAAGCCCACCCGCGGCCGGATCAGTTTCGCGCCGATCATCCCCGACCTGGCCGGCCTGTCGACGAACGGTCCTCTCGCCCGCACCGTCGCCGACGCCGCGGCGCTGCTCGACGTGATGGCGCACAACAGCCCCGGCGATCTCTACCTCGCGCCGCCGCACGAGGGCACGTTCCTGGAGTGCGCCACACGCGAGCCCGGACGGCTGCGCATCGCCCGCTACGCCCGGCCCGTCGTGCCCGGCGCCGACGTCGCTCCGGAGGTGCTCGCCGCCTACGAGGCCGCCGCCGCGACGCTGGCCGAGCTCGGCCACGAGGTCGTCGAGATCGACCCGCCGTTCGGGGCCGAGACCGTGCCGGAGTTCACCGTCATGTGGTTCGCCTTCGCCTGCATGCACCCTGTGGCCGACGACCAGGTCGAGCTGCTCCGGCCGCTCACCAGGTGGCTGCGTGAGCGTGGCTTCGCCACCTCCGCCCCAGCGTTCCTGCAGGCCCAGGGCGCGCTGCAACTGGCCACCCGGGCGGGGCTCGCGGTGACCAACGCCTACGACGCGGTGCTCACGCCGACCGTCACCCAGCCGCCGCGGCCGGTGGGCTGGTTCGAGGATGTGGACGACGTCGAGGAGACGTTCGAGCGGATGAAGCGGTTCGCCGCCTTCCCCGCGATCTACAACGTCAGCGGCCAGCCCGCCGTGAACCTGCCCCTGCACTGGACCGCCGACGGGCTGCCGATCGGCGTCATGCTGGCGGGCCGCCTGGGCGGCGAAGGCACGCTGATCTCGCTGTCGGCCCAGATCGAGTCGGCCAGAGGCGGCTTCTGGGGCGACCGGCGACCGCCCATCTGGTAAGCCCTGGAACCTTATAGCTGGTGGGGTCGCCGGCAAAGGCGTACAACCATCCGCATGCGTACCGTACTCATCCAGACCGACACGGCCGTGGCGGCCGACCTCAAGCCAGGCGAGACCGCCACGTTCGGTCGCGGTGCCGACGACGTCCCGGTGGACATCGTGGTGGCCGACCGGGCCGTGTCGCGGCTGGCCGGGCGGATCCAGGCGGTCGAGGACTACTGGCTCATCAGCAACCTCAGCGTCGAACGCACCTATGTGGTCGAGAACCCGGAGGGCGGCGGCGAGTTCGTCAAGGTGCCGCCGCTGCGGATGGGGATGCCGGTGCCGTTCGAGTTCTCGCGGGTGATCCTGCCGGCCGAGCACGGCACGACCGGCTTCCTGGTGTTCGCGCCCGAGCACGTGTACGGCACGTCGGCGGCGGTCCCCGGCACGGGCGCGACGACCAGAGGCGTCTTCCCGCTGGACCGGACGGCCAAGTACTTCCTCATCCTGGTCGCGCTCTGCGAGGCCCGGCTGCACGACCCGTCGAGCACGGTCGTCCCGACGGTGCCGCAGCTGATCGAGCGGCTGGCGGGACACGAGCTGACCAGGAGCGGGGTGAACTTCCACATCGACTACCTGGCCAGGACCAAGCTCCGGGTCAAGCAGCCGGACGAGGGCGGCAAGGCCGACTGGCAGCGGGTCGCGCTGATCAACCTGGCACTCCGGTTCGACCTGGTCACGGACGCGGACCTGCGACTGCTGCCGTGACAACCTGCGGCTGCCCGTAGGTGTGCGTCCCCTGTCAGGACTGATACTGGTCCCGATATTTCAGGACCTGCTGCACGTGGGCCTTCCACTTGGCCGGCACGCCCTGTTCCCGCCGCACCGGCACCACGCCGGAGACGAAGAGGGCGGCCAGTTTGGCGGCCGGATCCGCCGGCACATTGGCGACCTGGGGGCCGAGCCCGCAGAAGAAGCGGCCCATGGCGGGAATGGACAGCTCGGGGGAGAAGGGCGGCCTGGGCATCGGGTCGTTGCCGCCGTTGGGCTGCCAGTACTGGAGGACTCTGGGAGTCCATCTGGCGATGCCGTACTCGTCGGCGGTGGGGTCGCTCAGGCCGGGGTCGAAGTCGCTGGCCATCTTGAGCACGCCGGCCACCAGCGCCGGCGACAGCCCCTCGACGTCGCCGCACCAGGTGCCCGCCTGAATGATCAGGCCCCGGTACTTCTGGGGGATGTCCGTATCGCCCCGCAACCCCATACCCGCCCGCAGAGCGCCCGTCCCGGTCGGCCGCCCCGACCCGGTTGGTCCTGCGGTTCCGGTCGGTTGTGCGGTTCCGGTCGGTCCTGCCGACCCGGACGGGCCTGGAGATCCGGACGGTGAGCCGAGCGCCGTGGACGGCTGGTGGCCGGGACGCAGCGTGAGCACCGCGACGACCAGAGCCAAGGCAAGAGCCGCAGCTCCCACCCCGGCCACCACCCCCTTGCCCCGCCCCGCACCCGGATTCGCGCCTGCATCTGCACCTGCATCTGCACCGGCGTCTGCGTCAACATCCGCGCCCGCGTCCACTTCCGCGTCCGCCTCTGCGCCTGGGCCCGCATCCGCGTCATCGCCCACCACCGCGCCCGCACCGGCGTGGTCGCTCCTGTGAACCGTGGCCTCGTCGGCCGTGGGGTCGGCGTCGGCGGCCACCGGTCGTCGCTCGGAGTCCGTCTCTGGGAGCCCGTCGGCAGGGGTCAAAAGGGCGGTGGCGAAGGTGGCGATGCTTTGCCAGCGGCGGTCCGGGTCCGGGTCGATGGCCTTCATGACGGCCGCCCCCACGCGTACCGGCACCTCCGGTCGCAGCCGGTGCGGTGCCAGGCGTACCGGCCCCGAGGCGGGCAGTTGGCCGGTGAGCAGGTGGTAGGCCATGGCGCCCAGCCCGTGCACGTCGGCCCGCTCGTCCGGTGCGCCGTCGAGGCGCATCTGCTCCGGCGCCATGTACCCGGGCGAGCCCGCCGCGATGGTGTGGCTGGTGGCGTCGGCCAGCGATCGGGCGACCCCGAGGTCGGCCACCATGAGGCGCTCGCCACCGCCCGGAAGCGAGCGGAACAGCACGTTCGACGGCTTGAGGTCGCGGTGCACGATGCCGAGCCGGTGCAGCACCGCCACGCCCTCGGCGATCTCGCCGAGGACGCGGAGCGCCTCGGGCACCGGCAGCGGGCCGTCGAGGACGCGCCCCGCCAAAGACCCCATGTCGGCATAAGTCATGACGAAGTATGGACGGCTGTCCGGGAGTTCGCCGATGTCGTAGACCTGTACGATGCGCGGCGAGTCGGCCTGGCGCAGCAGCCGGGCCTCCTTGACGAACCGCTCGCGCACGGCCGGTTCGACGGACCAGTTGTCGGCCAGCACCTTGATCGCCACATAGGAGTCGAGCCGGTCGTCACGGCCGAGCCATACCGACGCGAACGCGCCCGAGCCGAGAACGCGCTCGACGGGATACCTTCCGATCGCATCCACAGTTAAGTTGACCTCGTCTGGGGGATCTTGAGTCAGACTCTCTCACGACCGGGTCTGGCCGGACAGCCGAACCGGGATTACGTTCGTGGTGTGGACAGCGCGCTGGAGATTCTGGCTTTTCTCTTGGGGGTTTCGCTCGGTCTGTTCGTGCTGATCAGCCTGCTGGTACTGGTGCCCGGGCGGGGTTCGGCGCGCGGGACGGAGACGGGCCCGGTGTGGCTGGGCGGTCCGTCCGGCAGCGAGCACGGCGTGAGCACGTCGGGGCTGGTGCTGGCCGACCAGGTCGCGCGGTGGGCGCCGGTGCCCGAGTCCGACTGGGTCGCGATGGCGGCGACGGCCGAACCCGGTAGCCGCGTCGGCGGCGCCTCGGCGGGGTGGTGATGGCGATGCGTGGACTGACCTCGGCCCAGGCCGACGACATCAGGCAGGCACTCGCCCTCGCGGAGCGGCGCAGCGGCCTGCGTTTCGGCGCCTTCCTCGGCGCGCCGGTCGGCGGTCGGCGGCACTTCGCCGAGCGGCTGCACGCCGCGCTCGGCGACGAGGCCGACAAGGCGGTGGTGATCTTCGTGGACGTGGCCGGCCGGGCGCTGGAGATCGTGACCGGCGAGAGCGCCCGGCGCAGGCTGCCCGACAGCGCGTGCCGGATGACCGCGATGTCCATGGCCACTGTGTTCAGCGTCGGCGACCTGGTGGGCGGGCTGTTGTACGGCATCGGCACGCTGGGCGAGCAGGCCACCGCCCGGCGATAGAGCGGGCGTCGCCTGCGCCCCCGCGGTAGGCGACGCCCACCCCGCCTTTCTAAGCGAGGCAGGCGCCGGGGTCAGCCTGGAGGCTTCCAGAGGGTCAGCGGAGCAGCAGGCCGGCGACGTGCTCGCTGACGCCGGCCAGCAGCGTGGCGGGCGCGATCGGGGCGCGGGCGATGGCCGAGAACAGCGCGGGCAGGCCGGGCAGCGGAAACCCGTCGTCCTTCAGCGCGGCCGAGCCGATCTCGTTCTTGTCGAGCACGGACCGGCTGCGCTCCCAGGCGTCGAGCACCTCTTCCGGCGAGGGCACGCCGAAGCCGTGGCCGACGGGCGCCGCATGCCGCAGGCGTACGAGCGGGGTCTCCGCGAACGCCAGCGCGGTGCGGGCCCGCACGTGCAGGTCGGCGCGCTCCTCCGGCTCGATCCAGTCCATCGCCGTGCACGGGTTGCGGCAGGTGGCGATGCAGACGGCCAACGCGCCCGCCACCTGGCTGTGCTGCCGGTCGAAGTACGCGCGCCAGCCCTCGGGCGGCTCGCTCGCCACTCGCAGGGTCCGGTTGGTGGCCGACTGCTCGGACTTGGTGTGGTCGCACTCGCGGTCGCCGATCACGCCGAACCTGCTGCCCGGCGCGCTCAGCCCCGCGGGCCAGCGCGCGGGGTCGCCCGCATGGCCGAGGTGGGGTTCGTAGGCCAGCAGCGGCAGGTATTCGCTGGCGATGTGGACCGCGGCGATCATCGAGCTCAGCTCGCGGCGGTGCCAGCGGATGGCGATGACCTCCAGCAGCAGCCCGTAGGCGGGCCGCAACGACTCCAGGGCGCCGCGTGGCTGCTCACGCGCGGTCTGCGGCATGTGGCAGGCTCGTGCCCGCCGCCGCAGCTCCGCAGGCACGGCCTTCGCCTCGGCCGCGAAGTCCTCCGCGTCCAGTGAGAGCAGCCGCTGACCGAACTCGCACACGCCGGCGATCTCCTCGGACGGGGCTAGCGCCCCGAGGTCGGCGAAGGCGTAGCGACTGGCCAGCGCTACGAGCAGATCGCGAGTCGTATCCACCCGATTACCTTCTCATGGCCGGATGACCGCCTGTCCGGACGAGGCGGCCAGAAGGGTATGAACCGCTCCGCATCTTCGCTATGAAAACCTAGGGTTCTGCTCTGGGCTCGTAGTTCGTGCTGTGCCGGTGAAACCTGGTCCGTGGCACGGATCCGGTCTCGTCTTCGGAAGCCGCGGCGAGTGAGTGGGTTTCCGACCGGGTCATGGGGTGTGGGGTGGCGTTCGCCTGCACGCCGGGTGGGCAGTGACCGTCATTTTCCGGCCCGGTGTGGTGGTCGCCGCGCTGTCGGGCGAGGTAGCGGCCGCTCGATCCGGGGTCCTTGTTCATCCGCTGTTCATCGCCACTGTTCACCACCACGGCCCGGTGGTTGGACATGGTCGTCGCCTGGTCTTGGTGGTGGGTCGGGTTCGGGCTGGTGATGGCGAGCCAGTGTTGGGTGCAGCGGATTTCGGCGTGGATGGTGGCGCGCTGCCCGCAGGTGGTGCTTGGGCGTGCGGCCTGAGCAGATATGCCGGCATTGGGACGGTGGGGCGAGGGGGTGGCCGGTATCGGTATCCGGCGGCTGCGTATCGCTCACATGTTCTACCCAAAGGCGTCAACTCTTGGTAGCGTTACGGTCGCACATCGTGCAGGTGGGGGTGGGCAGGGTGCAGGTTGGGCGGTACGTGTGTCGATGCCGCCGCCTATCCGGGGGCGGTGCGTGAGTAAGCTCACTGCGACCGCCCCCTGCACCGCCCACACCGCCATGGTGGAGAAAACGGGTGAGGTCGTCTCTCAGGCGCTGCTGGTGCGGCGGGTGGCCTGGCTGACCGCTGTTGTGCGGGACCTGACCGCCCGCCTGGTGGCCGCCCGGTGGAGTCCGGTTGATCTGGACGCTTTGGCGTGCGGGGTGGGGCTGGACGGGCGGGTGCTGCCGTCGAAGGGCTGGATGGCCTTGCGCCGGCTCGGCTGGGGCGTGAGCCCGCCCGCGGGCGTACATGTGTGCGATCGGGTGATGCGGTGCGCGGAGGAGCAGGCCGCTCGCCTGTTGCGGCTGGCGCTGCACCGGCGCCGCCTGGTGGCGGCGATCGTGGCGACTTGGCCGCAGGAGCCGGGTGCGCGTACCGGCGCCGAGTGGGAGGCGCTGCGCGCGCTGCTGCCGGACGGGGTGACGGCGGCGGACATCCGTAACCGGACTCGGCAGATTCGCGCCTACCTCGACGAGCATGGCGTGTTGCCGGCTGATCTGATCGAGTTGGAGGAGCCGCCGAACGTTGCGGCGCAGGTGGTGCTGGCGGCGGCCGATCGGCAACTGGTCACCCTGGAGCGCATCGGCAACCGCAGCGCCCGGCTGCGGGTGCGGCTTCCGCTGGTCGAGATTCCCGCGTCTTCTAGGGACTGGGCGTGGCATGTGCTGCCGGTCGCGTTGCCGCCGACCGTGCCGCCGGAGGCGGCGTTGTGCACCCCTACCTTGCGGGTGGCCAAAGGCCGGGTGCGCGTTGATCTCTCCTTCCAGACCCCGATCGATTTCGTGCCCGCTACCGGTCATGTGATCGGGTGCGGCTTCGACTGGGGCCTCAACACGCTGCTGACCGGAGTCGCCGGGCGTCTGACCGATGGCCGGGTGATCTGTGATGGGCGGCCGCTCGCCTACGACGCGAGCGGCGTGGCGGCCAAGCTGCACCGGCTGCGGGCCGAGCGTGAGCACCTGGCCGTCAAGCACCGGCACCAGGAACGGCTCCTGGCGGGCATGACCGTCGCCGATCCCCGCTACGCCGCGTTGAGTACGGCCTGGCAGCGCATCGGGGTCGAGCATGAGCGGTTGTGCGCGCGCATCCGCAACCTGAACAAGGCGCTGGCCTGGTCGGCGGCACGCTGGGCGGTCGATCAGGCCGTGGCCGTCGGGGCGACGGTCATCTATGTGGAGGACCTGTCCACCCTGGAGGCGCGCGGACGCCGGGGGAGTGCGAACGCGCGGCTGTCGGGGCAAGTGCGCGGGCAGATCGTCGAGGCGATCCGGCACCTGGCCGCCAAGCACACCATCGCCGTGGTCTCCGTCCCGGCGCGCGGCACCTCCAGGTACTGCCCCCGCTGCGGCCAGGGCGCGTCGGTGCTCAAGCATTGCCCGGCCCCTGACCGGCTCGCCGAGCGGGGCTGGAGGTGGGCCTCCTGCCCGGCCTGCGGCCTGTCGTGTGACCGGGACTGGGCAGCGGCCGAGCGGATCGTCTCCCGCGGCCTGCTCGGCCAACACGCCACCCGCACCCGCCGCGCCACCGGGGCCCGCACCATCGCCACCGTCGTGGAGGGCAACGTGGCCCGCGCCCGCCGAACGCGCAAACCCACCCGGGCGGCCCGCCGCGCCCGCCGCACCCGAGCAGACCTGCACCCCCGACCGGCAGCACGCGACAGAGCCAAGAACCGCCCCACCCCGAAACGGCCCACCCGCACCTCAGCCAACCCACGAAACAACTCGATGACGTTCAGCCGTGTGCCCGACCGGCGTACGGTGCCCGCCCCATCGCCCACCGGCGGTGGACAGCGTCCGGCGGGCCATGCACCCAAGCCGGGACGGCGCCAGCCGTACCGGACAGGGCATGTCAGGAACTCTCACCATCGGACCGGCTTCCACCACGCCAAAGCCACCCCCGTGCTCACCTTCACCGAGCACGAGAGCGGCCCAGGCCAGGCCACGCCCGTCCGAGTTGCCTGATTCCTTCAGGGAACTACAGAGAATTCAAGACGCTAGCTGGGGCAGGGCGCCTTGATGCACTGGATGTCGCTCGGCGGCTCGCTGGCCGGGGGCTCGATCGTGGGCTCCGTCGGCTCGGGCGTGGTGGTGGGCTTGTCGGTCGGCTCGGGGTCGCTGGAGGTCGGGGTGGCCGTCGGCGCGGTCACGGTCGGGCGGGGGGTGGCCGTCGCGGTGGCGGTCGGCGTCTGGGAGACGATCGGCCGCGCGGTGGGGGAGTGCTTCGACGGCGGCGCCAGCGGCTTCCTGCTCGGCGTGGCGGAGGCCGGGTGTGTGCTCGTGGCGGGCGTGACGGGCGGCAGGACGCTGCCGCTCTGCTCGGCCGCCTGGTCGCTGCGGATCCACACCGAGCCGACGACCGCCAGGGTCACCAGGACCGCGACGGCCACGGCCAGCGCGGCGGTCAGCGCGCGGCGGCCACGCGGCGTGGGCGGCAGGTCCGGCAAGTCCGGCGTGGGCGGCAGGTCCGGTGGGTCCGGTGGGTCCGGTGACTCCAGCGAGACCAGCGAGTCAGGCGCGTCGAGGGCCTTCCTCGCCGCCTCGGCCATCACCGCGGCGGTCGGCCAGCGCCGGTCCGGCGTCTTCTCCAGCGCCCTCGTCACGACGTGGCGCGGCCCCGGCGGCACGTCGGCGGGCAGGTCCGGGACGGGGGCGTGCAGGTGCTTGTAGATGATCTGGACAGGGGTGTCGCCATCGAACGGCAGGTGCCCGGTCAGGCACCGGAAGGCGACCACGCCGAGCGCGTAGACGTCGACGGCCGGGGTGACGTCGCTGGCCGTGGCCATCTCGGGGGCGCAGTAGCCGGCCGAGCAGAGCATGGCGCCCGTGGCCGTTAACTGGACCGCGGAGACCGAGTGGGCGATGCCGAAGTCGGTGAGTGCGACGCTGCCGTCAGGACGGATCATCAGGTTGGCCGGTTTGACGTCGCGGTGCACGATGCCCTGCGCGTGGGCGGCGGCCAGCGCGTCGCCGACCTCGGCGACCAGTCGCATGGTGGTCGCCGGGTCGAGCGCCTCGCGGCGCAGCACGCGGTCGAGCGACTCGCCCTCGACGAACTGCATCACCAGGAAGCTCACCCGGCGCCCGTCGACCTCGCAGGTGCCGTAGTCGTAGACGTCGACCACGCCGGGATGGTGCAGCGTGGCCATCGCCCTGGCCTCGTTCTGGAACCGCTGGGCGAATTTCGGATCCTCGGTCAGCGCGGGAATCAGCACCTTGACCGCCACGGTCCGGCCGAGCACCGTGTCGGAGGCCCGCCAGACCTCGCCCATGCCACCGCCGCCCACGCGGCTGACCAGCGTGTAGCGGTCGTTGAGTGTGGTCCCGGATCCGAGCACGTCTTCGAGGCTAACATCGCGACCTCGATGGACGTGCCGGATCCGGCGGTCAGAAGGCCCCTGTGGTAGTGCCTCCCGTTCCCGAGGCGGGGGTGGTGAAGGTGCTGTTGGCGCCGGGCTGCCACTGATCGGCGGTGTCGGGGAAGTTCGCCTCCTGGCGCTTGACGCACTTCCACTCGACGGGGGTGTTCGGCGGCAGCTTGGCGATCGTGCCGGTCCAGGTCGGGTACGCGGTCGGCGACAGCTTGACCGCGCTCGCCACCGACCAGTCGCCGAGCTGCGGGACGCTGCCCACGGCGTAGACGGACTGGCCCGCGGTGGTGGTGCCGTTGTCGCACCTGAACGTCATCGACGCCGGCGCCTGCCCGAGCGTGAACGCGAACGTCTTGGCCGTCGTGACGCCCGTGCTCGCCGACTTGGCGACGATCAGGTTGCCGCCCGCGTTGTACCAGCCGCTGGTGGCGGCGTCGAAGGCCGCCTTGGTGGCGTGCTGGGTGAGCGCGGTGCCGTTGAGCGTGACGGCGGACGCCTGCGTGCCCGCGACCAGCTCGACCACGTTCGTCCGGCTCGCGGGCGCGCCGGTGTAGGTGCCGCTGGACGCGGCCACCGTGACGGTCGCCGTGCTGCCGCTGAGCTGCTGGCTCAGTTGCGTCGTCCGTACGGCTCCGCTCTGGTAGCCGGTCGTGGTGCCGTCGTCCTCGTACAGGGTGAAGTTGGAGGCGGTCGCGTCGGCGTAGACCCGGGCGACCAGCTCGTTCCTGGTGGTGGCGTCGGTCCGTTTGCCCACCACGTTCATGGTCTTGTCGTCCACGTACATCTTCGGGATGATCGCCCCCGCCCTGGCGAACGCCGGCAGGCGGAACGCGCCGCCGACCCAGAGCGGCCGGTCGGTGAACCATTGGCCGGTGCTGGTGAGCTTCTCGCCCGTGGAGTAGTCGAACCAGGAGCCCGCGGGCAGGTACACGTCCCGCTTGCGTTCGTTCGCGCCCGCGACGACGCCTACGAGCAGGTCGCGGCCGATGAGCTTCTCATGTCCCATCTCGCGGACGTTCGCGTCGTTCTGGTACTGGTACACCAGCGGTGGCACCACCGGCTCGCCGTACAGGTAGGCCCGGTGGGCCAGGGAGTAGTAGTACGGCGCCAGCTCGTACCGCTGCCGGAGGTTGGCCAGGTTGCTGGCCGGGTGGCCGATCGAGTCCGGAGAGGTCTGCGCGCAGTTGCACAGGTTCTCGGTGTGCGGCCTGATCGGCACCTCGAACCAGGCGCCGTCGGCGAACCACTGCGTGTAGAGCTCGTTCAGGTCGGAGTCGAGCATCTCGCGGCGGAAGCCGCCGATGTCGGAGCCGTAGTAGTCGATGCCCGACATCGACATGTGCAACTGCGCGTTCTGCTGCTGGGCGAGCGCGGTCAGCTTGGAGCCGATGTCGGCCGACCACATGGCCACGCCGTAGCGCTGCATCCCGGCGGCGCCCGAGCGGGCCAGGACGAACGGCCGCTTCGTGCTCGAGGAGTAGCCCCTGGCGATGCTCTCGGCCCACTTGAGGTTGTAGAGGTTGTGGTAGTCGGCGTGGGCGTGCTTGCCGGGCAGGACGCCGGACGTCCAGTCGGCGGCGTCGTACATCTCCGGCTCGCCGAGGTCCAGCCAGTGGCCCATGATGCCCTGGTCGATGAGCGGCTGGCGCTTGGTCGTCTGCCAGTAGTCGGCCGCGGCGTCCTGCGTCCAGTCGATCATGCCGCCGCGGCCCCACCAGTCGTTGGTGGTGAGGTAGACGGGTGAGCAGGTCGCGCAGCCGGCCCTGACGAGGTAGCCGCGGGTGGTGAGGTCGGCGTGCTCGGCGAGGTTCTGGCCGACGTACGACTCCTCGATGGTCATCAGGCCGATGCCCTTGGTCGCCTGATAATCGGAAATAGTGGTCGTCGGGTTGGGGAAGTTGGTCGTGTCCCAGGAAAGCGTGCCCATGCGGGTGTTGTCGGATCCGGCCGTCACTCCGCCGAACCAGGGCAGGTCCAGCACGAACCCGTCCACGGGGAACTTCGCGGCCCGCAGCCCGTTCAGCCGGTTGTCGATCTCGGCCCAGTTGTCGTAGCCGAACTCCGACACCCACATGCCGAACGCCTTCTTCGGCGGCACCGGCGGCCGGCCGGTCAGCTCCATGTAGTCCTTGCGCAGGTCGGGCAGGTCCGGTCCGGTCATCGTGTACCACCTGAGCTGGTCGCCCCAGGTGTCGACGGTCCACGGGTCGCCGGTCAGGTTCCACTCCTGCTTGTAGACCTGGTCGAGCAGCAGCCCGTAGTTCAGGTTCGCCGCGCCGACCCCGAACAGCACGGGGATCTGCGCGTTGCCCACGGGCCCGTTGTCGGTGTCGTAGGCCATGGCGTTGCCGTACGTGCCTCCGGGGGTACGACTGCGCCCGACCCAGTCGCCGTCCGAGCTGCCGCCCATGAAGAACTGCTCGCCCAGCCCGTACGCGTTCTGGATCGACCCCTTGGTGATCGTCAGGCCCTTCCACGCCTGGGTCAGGTTGCGCGGGCACGCCTCGTACAACTGCCTGGTCGGATCCGAGACCCGCACGCACAGCGTGCCGGCCGTCACCTCGACCTTCATCGAGGCCGTGGTCAGCGTGTTGCCGCTCTGGCTGAAGGTGGACGGTCCGGTGTAGTCCTTCTTCGCCACCTGTGGCGTGGTGAACAGCGCCGATCCGGTGCCGGGGCTGGTCCCGGAGGCCAGCTCGAAGTGGACGAGGTCGTCGTCGAGGAACTCGACGATCAGGTAGGTCGATCCGCTGGTGAACTGCACCCGCTGGACGGCCGCCTGGGCCTCGCCCGCGACGAGGAAGGTGCCGAGCAGGACCGCGAGCATGACCAGTGCGCGTTTCATGGCCTTGCCACCACCAGGTTGTCGAGGTTGATGCCGCCGGTGTTGGACGCGTCATAGGCGATCTTGACGGTGTGCGCGCCCGCGGTGAGGGTCGTGGTGAGCGAGGCGGTGGCCCAGGTGTCCCAGTTCGCCTGCGCGGGCAGGGTGAGCGTGCCCGCCGAGACGCCGTCGACGTAGACGGTCCTGGTGCTCGCCACCGTGGTCGAGTAGCGGAACTTGAGCTGATGGCTGCCCGCCGCGTCCGCCTTGACCTGGAAGCTCACCGCGTCGCCCGAGCTCGCGAAGCCGTCCGCGAACCCGGTGCCGGTGAACCCGGCGTGGTCGGTGTTGGTCGTCGTGCCGGTGCCCGTGCCGAACTCCGCCTCGTACGCCGCCTTGTCCACGCCGTTGAGCGTGACGGTCCTGCTGGACGTACTGGCGGCCAGCTTGACGTAGGTGAGCTGCTGCACCGGGTCCCACCACCAGCCCTCGGCCGCCGCCTGGAGCGCGGCCAGTGTGGCCCGCGCGGTCGCGCCGGTCACCGAGGTGGGCTTCGTGCTCGCCACCTGCAGCGTGCCGGTCGTGGTGAGGGCGGGCACGGTCACGGTCACCTGGTGCCCGGCCCAGTTCTCGGCCGAGCTGATCGTCCGGTTCGCGTTCGCCGAGTCCTCGAAGTAGGAGTACGACGAGCTGCCCGACGGGTAGATCCGGAAGACCAGGTTCGGATAGCTGGTGACGCTGTTGCCGATCTCACCGCCGAGTTCGTAGTCCGTGTTGAGGTTGAGCGGGATGATCGCGCCTGGTTTGGCGTAGACCGGGATCGTGTCGAGCGCCGTGGCGTAGGACTTGGTGCCGGGGCCGGTGAAGCGGCCGCCGTTCCACACGTCGTACCACTCGCCTGCTGGCAGGTAGACGTTCCTCGACGTCGCGCCCTGCGTGGTGACCGGCGCGACGAGCAGTTGCGAGCCGAACAGGTACTGCTGGTCCTGCGCCGCGGCCGTCGCGTCGCCGGGGAAGGCGAAGCTCATCGCCCGCATCATCGGCGCCCCGGTGGTCGAGGCGGCTTTGGCCTCGGTGTAGAGGTAGGGGATCAGGTTCATCCGGACGTCGGCGAACTTGCGGAAGGTCGGCACGACCGTCGTGTCGCCGCTGCGCGCCTGCACGTTCCACGGCGTGCGGGCCTCGGACGTGCCCGGGTTCGACTTCTCCGAGTGATACTGCATGACCGGCGAGAATGTCGCCTGCGCCGCCGCCCGCAGGTAGAGCTCGGCGCTGGGGAAGTCACCGGTGAAGCCCGCCAGGTCCCAGGCCGTGTACGGCACGCCGGACTGCCCGGCGCTGAGCTGGGCCCTGACCGCCTCCTGGAAGGCTGCGAAGCTGGAGTTCTGGTCACCGGCCCAGAAGATCGAGTTCTGCTGACCGCCGGACGTGGCCGCCCTGCTGAAGATCACGTTGTCCGCGTTCTCGGCCTTGACGTAGTCGCGGTACGCCTTGGTGTAGGCGTTCGGATAGGCGTTGTGCATCACGTCGCCCTTGCGGCCGTCGGCGAACGTGACGCCCCTGCCGAAGATCGCCTCGCTGCCGTCGGTCTTGAAGCCGTCGATGCCGACGTCGTTCATCAGGTAGTCGCGCTTGCTCATCCACCAGCTCGTCGCCGCCGCGCTGGTGAAGTCGGGGACCATGCTGTCGCCGAACCACTGCCCGGTCGGAATCCGATACGGCGCGTTAGACGGATTTTTCGCGACATATCCCTGCGTCTGGGCGTAGCTCTTGTCGTTGAGATGCTGCTGCGGCGCGGCCGGGGGATTGGTGTCGAAGTTCTCTTTGAAGACCGGGATCTGCCAGAGGATCATCTTGATCCCCTTGCCGTGGGCGTTGGCGACCATGGCCCTCGGGTCCTGCCACTCGCCGCCCGCCGGGAACGTCAGGTCGCTGTAGGCGAGTTTCCCGCCGCCGGTAGAAGGCGTGTACGTGGCGCCGTGCCACAGGTAGAACGTGGCCTCGTCGCTCCACTGCTCCAGCACCATCGCCGTGTGCGGGATCCTGTTCGTGCCGACCTTGTCCAGCTCGCTCTCGACCTCGGCCTGGGTGTTCCACTCGTTGGCCGACATCCACACGCCGAACGCCCACTTGGGCGGCAGCTCCGGCCGGCCGCTGACCGCGGTGTAGTCGTCCACGATCTCCGCGGGCGTGCCGGCGAAGAAGTGGTAGTCCAGCGTCGAGTCGAGCGCGCCGCCCGTGTCGGCGGTGAACCCCGCCAGGTCGCTGAGGTGGGTGTTGAGGTTGAAGATGGCGTACCGGGTGCTGGGGAGGTAGACGCCGTAACCGGCGGAGTTCAGGAAGAACGGCACGCTCAGGTAGGTGCGCCGGGTGCTGCCCTGGTCGCGGTACTGGTTGTAGACGTAGTTGTGCACGTCGGTGCCGCGCTGGTCGAGGCGGTCGTAGCGCTCGCCGAATCCCTCGAACCGCTCGCCCGACGGCGACATGAAGTGGTCCTCGATCTTGGTGACCGTGGTGGCGCCGTCGCTGGCCCAGCCGATGTTCCTGAAGGTGGCCGGGTCGTACTGCCGGGTGATCAGCGTCGTCCCGTCGCCCTTGTAGACCGACATGCGGTAGGGCGTTTTCTGGATCTTCAGCACCAGACTCGTGGTGGAGATCGTCAGAGTGCTCGCGGAGTCGGTCACCGTGTAGCCGGTTACGCCGGAAATATTCAGACCCTGCCCGCTGGGGGCGATCTGCGTGCGGAAGCGGTCGAGCGCCGGGAAGGCGAAGCGGATCTTCGGCGTGAAGCTCCCCGCGCTGTCGCCGGTCGTGACATCTACTGACGTGCTGTTGTTCGTGTAGCCGGTCACGTTCGTCACCGTGCTCCACGAGGTGACCGCGAACGCGAACGGGCCCGTGCTCTTCTGCCCGCCCCCGTTCACGTCCGCGTTGACCGTGTAGGAGATCTTGTCACCCCGGGCGAAGGTGCCCAGGTTGATCTTCCAGTAGCTGTTATTACCGCTGTTGTGGTCCCAGGCGGCGCCGATCGGGGTCTGGGCGGTTCCGTTCTTGGTCCAGGTCACCCAGACGGTCTGGCCGGTCTCGATGGGCCAGGTGGTGGCGTTGATCTGGACCGCGTCCCCGGCCATCGGGTCGCGGGGCGCGCGTTCCGTCGGCTCGCTGGAGTAGAGGTCGTCGATTCCGGTCGGGTTGTGGAAGATGCCGTCGAGCGCGTACGCGGGGACGGTCACGAGGGAGGCCAGCAGGGCGATCACCGCGACGATGACGCCCGACCGTAACCGGATCACGGGGGAGCTCCTATCAGGTCGTGAACACGGGGGAGAGGTGTGGCCAGTGCTCCGCCGTACAGAGGACCGGCGGACGGTCGAGCGGCGCGGGCAGCGTGACCTCGCGCCCGCCGCGATGGGTGCGGCCGGTCCAGACGTCGACCCACTCGCCCCGTGGCAGGTAGACCGGCAGTTCCGTGACGCCGGGCGCCGTCACCGGCGCGACCAGCAGCGCGTCGCCCAGCTTGTACTGCAGCGGACGGTCCCAGATGCGCGGGTCGTCCGGGTGGTCGAAGAACAGCCCGCGCATCAGCGGCGCCCCGCCGCCGACCGCCTGGCGGGCCTGCCCCGTCAGGTACGGAACGAGCCGCTCGCGGACCTTGGCCAGCCGCCGGAAGACCGGCAGCACCCGGTCGTCGCCGGTCTGCTCGGCCACGTTCCACGGGGTGCGGTCCCTGACGGGCACGCGGTGGTGGTTGAACTCCGAGTGGTACTGCATGATCGGCATGAACGCCGACGCCCCGGCTGCCCGCAGGTAGAGCTCGGCATCGGGCAGGTCACCGGAGAACCCGGCCAGGTCCCAGCCCCAGTAGACGATCCCGCAGGCCGAGGCGGTGATCCCGGCCCTGATGGACGACTGGAACGCCGCCCAGGTCGAGTCCTCGTCCCCGGCCCAGAACGCGCCGTGCGGCTGCGACCCGGCGAATCCGGCCCTGCTGAACGTCACGGGCGCCTTGCCGTACCGCTCCAGCAGCTCGCCGAAGGCCCGCGCGTAGTGCACGGGGAAGAGGCCGTTGCCGTCGTCGCCCCTGCGCCCGTCGGCGTAACGCAGGTCGTGGCCCCACGCGTGCTCGCCGCCGTCGGTCTTGAACCCGTCCACGCCCACCTCGTCCACCAGGTAGGCCCGCTTGGCCGTCCACCAGTCGCGTACCTCGGGCGACGACAGGTCCGGCATGAGCGCCAGCGGGAACCACCAGCCCCGGTTCCGGTACGGGCGGCCGTCGGCCTCCCTGACGCCGTAGCCGTTCTCGACCAGTTGCCGGGCGTCCACGGCGGCCTGGTGCCGTGGGTGCGGGCGCATCTTCTGCAGCGGGATCTGCCAGAGCAGCACCTTGACGTCCCGCTGGTGCAGCTCGTCCACCATGCCCTTGGGATCCGGCCACGGCCCGTCCGGCGGAAAGGCGTAGTCCGCCAGGCGGTGCGGCTCCTCCGACGGCTCGTACGCGGCACCGCGGAAGGCGGTGAACGTCGTCTCGTCGCTCCACGCCTCGATGACCAGCGCGCCGACCGGGATGTCGTGCTCGCGGTGCCGGTCCATCTCGGCCATCACACGGTCCTGGGTGTTCCACTCGTTGCCGCTGGCCCACAGCCGGAACACCCACGAGGGCAGCTCAGTCGGCCGCCCCACCTCCTCCAGGAAGTCCCGGAGCACATCGGCCGGGGTCTCGCCGTCGTACAGGCGCACCGCGGGCTCGCCGTCCGGCCCCACCTCAGCCTCCACGACCAGCCGGTCCGGCCGGGACGCGCCGACGTCGTACCAGGTCCGCCTGGACGTCTCGACGTGGAACCCCCAGCTCGCCGTCCCGCCGACCACGAGCGCGAACGGCATCGGCAGGTACGTCCTGCCGTGCGCCCCCTGCGCCTTGTACTGCTCGAACACCACCGCGTCCAGCCGCCGTCCGCGCTGGTCCACCGCGTCGAACCGCTCGCCGAACCCCACCACGTGCTCACCGTCGGCCAGCGCCAGCTCGAACCGCACCCGCCGCGCGCCGTCACCGCCGACCAGCCACCGCACGCTCCCCGGCACCACCCGGTCGGCACCGCGCACGACGAGCTTCCCGCCCGTCCGGCCCCACGCCGCCGCCGTCACCTCGAACCACCCGCTGGTACGGCTCGCACCATCGTCCATCGCGGCCCGGAACCGGTAGGCGTAGCGCGGCCCGGCGCGCAGCACGGGCGAGCGCGCCACCCACGACCCGGCGGCGGCCCGCGCGGCCCTGGCCTGCGCCGCGGCCAGATGCCCGCCGTCAACGGTCTCCGCCGCTGCCTCCTCCGCCTCCGCTGTTTCCGCCGCGTCCGGGTCCGGTGCGGCACCCGACCTGGTCAGCGGCAGTTCGACGGGCGCCGTCCCGTCGGCGGCCCACTCGCACACCACCGAGACGACCTTCGCCGAAGCCCGCACCCGCAGCTCCACCACCTCGCCGTCCATCGGCCAGGCCGGTACGCGCTGGTCCTCGGTCGTGGCGTACGGATGCCCGGCCCCGTACGGCCGATGCCGGATCATGCCCGCACCCCCAGCTCGTCGGCGAGAATCAGGTACATCCCGTGCGACCACAGCAGCGGCGTGGCCACGGTGCCCCACCGGTCCAGCCACTCCTGGAGCCGCCCGGGCGCCAGCAGCCGGTCGGACACCTGCTCGGGCAGGTCACCCTCGGCGGTCGCCTGGGCCGCCATCCAGTCCAGATACCGCAGGGCCGCCTCGCGCCGCCCGGCCCGCGCGTGGTTCCAGCCGAGGAACCCGGCCAGCAGCACCCACCGCCCGCCGCCGTAGAAGGTGTCGGCCAGGTACCGGTACACCCCGCCGTCCACGGCGAGTTGCCGCTCCACCTCGGCCACCGTCGCCGCGCCGACCGGATGATCGGCCGCGTAGAGCCCGAACGGCTCGACGCACGCGAGCAGGCTGGCGTCCACGGCGTCACTGCCCAGCCACTTCGTGAGACGCCCGCCGACCAGGCCCTCGGTGGTCACGAGGGCGGCGATGCCGTCCACCGCCTGTCCGGCCGCCGCCGACTCCGGCCCGCTCAGCACGCCCAGCGCGATGGCCGCCCGCAACCCCGCGTGCACCGCCCCCAGCGTCGCCACGTGCCGCTGTTCGACGTGCTCCTCCCACCAGTCGTAACACGGCATGTCCCAGAACGAAGTGAGATACCGGGCTGCCGTCCGCACCCCCTTCTCCACCCCCGGAACCGCCCTGCCCTGCCGGAAGGAGTGCTCCCGCAGCGCCCACAGCCACGTGCCGTACCCGTCGAGCTGGAAGTCCCACCAGTCGACGTCCCCGTCCACACCGTCGAGCGTGAACCGGGTCGGCAGCATCTCGGCCGGCGAGACCGGCTCACCGCGCCCCGCCCGCGAGACGAGCGAGTCGACCTGCCCCGCCCGGTCGCCGATCACCCGGGCGCACCAGGCGTGGAAGGCGTCCGCACCGGCGGCGTCGCCGTGCCTGCTCACCCCTTCGGCGATGAACGCCCCGTCACGCAGCCACGAGTAGCCGCGGTAGGCGGAGAAGGTGGGCGACGCCGGGTAGGCGCCGGTGGGGGACTGAAGCCTCTGGATCACGTCGAGGCTGTGCGACACAAGGGACAACGAACTCTCCTAAGACAGCAGGGCGTCGACGTCGGCGGCGGCGGTCTTGAGCGCCTCCTCCACCGTCTTGCGCCCGGCGGCGGCCTCGGTCAGCTGCTTGGTCACGGCGTCCTGCATCTCCTGCTGGCGCTTGATGACCGGCGGCAGCGCGATCGACTTCAGCGAGTCGAACACCGCCTGGCGGTTGGCGGGCTTGGGGTCCTTGAGGTAGCCGGACAGCACCGCCTGGTCGGCGACCGGCGGCAGCTCCCAGGACGACTCGACGCGGGTGGTCGCCGCGGTGTTCGACGACGACAGGAACCGGGCCCAGGCCCACGCCTCCTTGCCGTGCCTGGTGCCCGAGGAGGCGGCGACGGCGTTGTGGAAGACGGCGCTGGCCTTGGCGGCGTCACCGGGCTCGACGACCACGTCCCAGGTGAAGGTGGCGTCCTTCAGCCCGGCGAACTGCCAGATGCCGTTGTGCCACATGGCGAGCTTGCCGGACTTGAAGAGGTTCGTGTCGTAGTCGGCGGTGCCGCCGATCTCCGCCTCGGTCGGCATCGTCTTGCCCACCTTGGAGACCAGCCACTGCGCCGCCTTGACCCCCGCCTGGCCGTTGAAGGCCGACTTCTTGCCGTCGGCCGACAGGAACTCGCCGCCCGCCTGCTTGAGCGTCTTGTAGAACTCGAAGAACTGCACCGGCTGGAAGTCGCCGAAGACGCCCTTCTTCTTGTCGGTCAGCTTCGCGGCGGCGGCCTGCTCGTCGGCCCAGGTCCAGTCGGCCGTCGGCGGGGCCACTCCGGCCTTGTCGAACAGGTCCTTGTTGTAGAAGAGCACGACCGTGGAGAACGACGCGGGCAGCGCGTACTGCTTGCCGTCGCGCTGGAAGGCGTCGAGCGACTCCTTGGCGTACACCGACGGGTCGCCGTCGCCCTTCACCGTGTCGAGGTCGAGCAGCGAGCCCGCGCTGGCGTAGGTGACGAAGTTCTCGTAGTTGAGCTCGAAGGTGTCGGGCGCGGTGCCGCCCGCGATGCTGGTCTGGAGCTTGGTGAAGTACTCGTCGAAGGGCGCGGTCTCCACGACCACGTCGATCTTCGGGTTCTCCTTCTCGAAGGCTTTCTCGATCTTGTCCAGGTCCTTCACGTGGTCGGGCGCGGCCGAGAAGGTGAAGTACCGCAGCGTCACCTTGCCGCCCTCGCCGGACGGGGCCTTCGTCGCCGAGCCCTGGGAGCAGGCGGTGGCGAGCAGCGCGGCGGCCGCCAGGGAAGCGGCGACCCTGATTCTCTGTGACATGGGGGGTTCCTTTACTTGAGCCCGCTCTGCGCGACGCTGGCGATGACGTGCTTCTGCGCGAAGACGTACAGGATGAGGATCGGCACCACGCTGATCACCGAGCCCGCCATGACCACGTCCCACTCGGTGGTGAACTGGCCGTGCAGCGTGGCCAGGCCCAGCGGCAGCGTCATGAACTCGGGCGACTTGATGATGATCAGCGGCCAGAGGTAGCTGTTCCAGCTGGCCATGAAGCCGAAGATGGCGAACGTCGCCAGCGCCGGCCTGATCAGCGGCAGCACCACGTAGAGAAAAATGCGGAAATGTCCGGCGCCGTCCAGCACGGCCGCCTCGTCGAACTCCCTCGGCACCTGGTTGATGGCCTGCCGCAGCAGGAACACCCCGAACGCCGACGCGATGGTCGGCGCCAGCAGCGCGAAGTACGTGTCGACCAGGTTGAACGTCCGCATCTCGATGAACAGCGGCACGACCAGCACGGGCAGCGGCATCATCAGCGTCGCCAGATAGACGGAGAACAGCGCCCCCCGGCCCGGGAACGGCAGCCTGGCGAACGCGTAGGCGGCCATCGCGCTGGTGACCAGCTGCAGCGTGGTGGAGGCCGCCCCGATCCAGGCGCTGTTCGCCACGATCCGCCAGAAGGGCAGCGTGTCGAGCAGCTTGCCGTACGCGTCGAGGCTCGCGCCGTCCGGCGTGAAGTCCGGCGGCACGGCCAGCACCGCGTCGCTCGGCGTGATCGACGTGATCACCGCCCAGGCGAACGGGAACAGCATGACCACCGCGCCGAGGCCCACCAGCAGGTAGCGGATCGCCTTACCCATAGGTCACCCACCGCCTCTGCCCCCGGATCTGCACGATCGTCACGAGCAGCACCAGGGCGAACAGCAGCCACGACAGCGCCGAGGCCGCGCCCGCCCGGCCGTACCTGAAGGTGAGGTCGTAGATCTGCGACACGACGACCTGCGTCGCGCCGCCGGGCCCGCCACCCGTCATGATCTTCACCTGGTCGAAGACCTGGAAGCCGTTGATCAGCGAGATCACCACCACGAAGAACGACGACGGCGACAGCAGCGGCAGCGTGATGTGCCTGAACCGGCGGAAGGCCGTCGCCCCGTCGACCATGGCGGCCTCCTGGAACTCCTTCGGGATCGCCTGCAGCCCCGCCAGCAGGATGATCATCACGAAGCCCAGGTCCTTCCAGGCCGAGGCGAAGATGATCGACGGCATCGCCCAGTCGGGATCGGTCCACCAGCCGGGCCCGCTGACGCCGAACAGCCCCAGCGCCCAGTTGACCACCCCGCTGGCCGGGTTGAGCAGCCACTTCCACATCAGCGCCACGACGACCCAGCTGGTGATGACGGGCAGGAAGTAGACGCCGCGCAGCAGCCCGCGCCCCGGCATCGCCCGGTTCAGCAGCAGCGCCAGCCCGAGCCCGCCCAGGTAGACGAGCGGCAGGTAACCGGCGATGAAGTACAGCGTGTGCAGGAACGCGGCCCTGGTCCCGGCGTCGCCGAGCAGTTCGAGGTAGTTGCCGAGGCCGACCCAGCGCATCTCGGTGATGAGGTCCCATTCGTGGAGGCTCGTCCAGAACGAGGCGACCATCGGGATCAGCGTGTACAGGGTCAGCGGGATCAGGCTGGGCAGCAGGAACACGGCCACGGTCCCGGCGTACCGCCACCGTCGCCGCGGCGCGGTCCTGGCGTCCGTACGGCGGGCGGGGCCGGAGTCCGTGCGGTCGGCCGTCATGGCGTCCGTGCGGCCGGCGGTCATGGCGTCGTCCCGATCAGGCGGGCCCGCACCAGGCGGCCCTGCTCCCCGGCGGCCCCGGCGGCGTCGAAGGGGGTGGCCAGCACGAGGGCCGCCGCGCCCTGGGCCCAACTGGTGTCGTCCCAGCTCTCCACCTCGATCGAGATGTCCCGCCGCCCCGGGTACAACTGCGCCCTGACGGCCGGATCGAACCCGGCCCGCCAGAGCGGCCAGTCGGCCGTACCCTCGCCGAGCACCACCACGACCTCGGGATCGACCACGTTGATCAGCCCCGCCGCGGCCCGCCCGAGCACGGCCCCCGCCTCGGCGAACACCTCCCGAGCCACCTGCTCGCTCGCCGTCCCGGACCTGGCACGCATCGCGGCCAGCAGGCCCGCCGAGCCGACGTACGCCTCCAGGCACCCGCGCGCCCCGCACCCGCACAAAGGCCCCGCCGGATCGACGGGCACATGCCCGAACTCCCCGGCCCCGCCCCTGGCGCCCCGGTACACCCGCCCGTCGGCCACGATCGCCGCGCCGACGCCGCGCCCGATGGTCAGCACCAGGAAGTCCCGATGGGTCCGCCCTCTGCCGTACAGCCGCTCGGCCGCCGCCAGGGCGTTGACGTCGTTCTCCACCAGCACGGGCAGCTTGAGCCGCCGCCGCAGCCGCTCGCCCACCGGCATGGCCTGCCACCCCAGGGTCGGCGCGTTGACCGTGCCGACCGCCTGGTCCTCCACGCTGCCGGGCACCCCGACCCCGATCCCGAGCAGTGGCGGCACCTGTCCGTCGCCGGTCGAGATGGACGTACGCGCCGTCAGCCCGTGCCCGGTGCCCGAGACCACCGACTCGACGGCGTCGGCCAGCCGGTCCAGCGCCTCGGGGGAGGACGGGTCGAACGCGCACTCCCAGGCCCCGAGCACCTCGCCGTCGAGCCGTACGTCGACCAGCACCAGATGGTCGGCCGTCACCTTGATGCCGAGCGCCCGGCCCGCGCTGCCCACCAGCCCGAGCCGCTGGGCGGGCCGCCCGCCGCGCGACGGCTTGAGGTCGAGCTCCTCGAGCATGCCGTAGCCCATGAGCTCGCGGGTGAGCTGCGTGACGCTCGCCGGGCTCAGATCCAGCTCGCGCGCTATCTCGGTGCGGCTCAGCGGCCCGACGGTGCCGAGCAGCGCGAGGATCGCCGTCCTGGTGAGATCACCGCGATCAGTACCTGCCATGTGATGAGAGCGACTTTCTTTAGAAATAAAGTTAGTGGTGAAAATATGGAGCCGTGGCGGGCCGCTGTCAAGAGTCCGGGAACGAGAAAGGGGGCCTCCGTCACCGGAGGCCCCCTTCTCAAGAGCTACGCGCTAGGACGCGTCCTTCGCGCGGTTGCGCAGCGCGCGGCTGACGCCGTCGGCGCCCTCCAGGATCATCCGGCGCAGCGCCTGCGGCGGCTGCTCCTTGGCCAGGTAGTCCTCCGCCGCCCGCACGGTCTCGGGCTCGATGAGCAGCGAGGGGAAGCAGCCGACCGTGAACGTCTGCGCCTGGTCGAACGTCCACTCCCGGTAGATCCGGCCGATCTCCGCGAAATACTTCTCCCGGTACGGCGCCAGCAGCTCCGGGTGATGCGGATCCTGGAAGCCGCTGACCGTCGTACGGGCGATGTGGTTGGCCAGCTTGCCCCCCACGATCGCGGCCCACGCGGCGGCCTTGCCCTCGGCCGTCGGGATGGCCGCCCGGCACAGCGCGGCGGACCGCTCGCCGGTGGCGGTGGCGTCGCGCGCCAGCTCGGCGTCGATGTCGGCACCGCTCAGCTTGCCGCCGACGACCAGCGCGTGGATGAGCGTCCAGCGCAGGTCGGTGTCGACGGTCAGCCCCTCGGGCACGGCCGAGCCGTCGAGGATGCCCGAGATTATCGCCAGGTCGGCGTCGGACGTGGCCGTGGGCGCGAACGCCTGCAGGAAGGCGAGCTGAGGGTCGGAGCCCGGCGTCGCCGTGGCGAGCAGCGACCGCAGCTCGGTGGCCAGCAGCGACAGGCCCTCGGCCCGCCACGCCGGGTCGGCGTACTGCTGCACGGCCATCCGCGCCTGCCGGAGTACGGTCTGGAGGACCGTGATGTCCTTGACCGTGCCGATGCCCGAGATGACCAGCTTGACGTAGTCACGGGTGGACATCTCGCCGTCGCGGGTCATGTCCCACGCGGCCGACCAGCACAGGGCCCGGGGCAGCGACTCGGTGAAGGCGGCGATGCCGCCGTCGACCAGCGTCCGCAGCGACCGCTCGTCCAGGCGGATCTTGGCGTAGGTCAGGTCGTCGTCGTTGACCAGGACCAGGTCGGGCTGCTCTTCCCCGACCAGCTCCGCGACGCTCGTCTTGGCGCCCACCACGTCCAGCTCGACCCGCTTGGTCCGCGTCAGCACGCCGTCGGCCAGCGAGTACAGGCCGACCGCGACGCGGTGCGAGCGCAGCGTCGGGTAGTCGGCGGGCGCCTCCTGCAGCACCTCGAAGGTCTCGAAGCGGCCGTCGGCGACCGTGAACGACGGGCGCAGCGTGTTGACCCAGGAGGTCTCCAGCCACTCCTTCGACCACGACGACAGGTCGCGACCCGAGGTCCGCTCCAGCGCGCCGAGCAGGTCCTTCAGCTCGGTGTTGCCCCAGGCGTGCTCGCCGAAGTAGTCGCGCACCCCGGCCAGGAAGTTGTCCAGCCCGACGTAGGCGACGAGCTGCTTGAGCACCGAGGCGCCCTTGGCGTACGTGATGCCGTCGAAGTTGACCTCGACCGCCTGCATGTCGGGGATGTCCGCGGCGATCGGGTGCGTGGACGGAAGCTGGTCCTGGCGGTAGGCCCAGGACTTCTCCACGTTCGCGAACGTCGTCCAGGCGCCCTTGCCCCACCGGGTCGCCTCGGACTGGGCGAGCACCGACATGTAGGTGGCGAACGACTCGTTCAGCCACAGGTCGTCCCACCAGCGCATGGTCACGAGGTCGCCGAACCACATGTGCGCCATCTCGTGCAGGATCGTCTCCGCGCGCCGCTCGACGACGGCGTCGGTGACCCTGGACCGGAAGATGTAGTCCTCCAGGAACGTGACGCAGCCCGCGTTCTCCATCGCGCCGGCGTTGAACTCGGGCACGAAGAGCTGGTCGTACTTGCCGAACGGGTAGCGGACGCCGAACACCTGGTGGAAGAAGTCGAAGCCCTGCCGGGTGACCTCCAGGATGTTGTCGGAGTCCAGGTGCTCGGCGAGCGAGGCGCGGCAGTAGATGCCCAGCGGGATGCCGTCGTGCTCGGAGCTCACCTTGTGGTACGGCCCGGCCACCAGCGCCGTGATGTAGGTCGACATGACCGGCGTGGCCGGGAACAGCCAGCGCTTGGCCGCCGGCACCGCGCCGTGCTTGCCGACCTGCTCGGGCAGCCGCTCGGTCGAGGTGACCGCCGCGTTGGAGACGACCTCCCAGTCGGCCGGGGCCAGCACGGTGAGCTGGAAGGTGGCCTTGAGGTCGGGCTGGTCGAAACAGGCGTACATGCGGTGCGCGTCGGCCGTCTCGAACTGGCTGTGGAGATAGATCTTCTGGTCCACCGGGTCGACGAAGCGGTGCAGTCCCTCGCCGCTGCGCATGTAGACGCAGTCGGCGTCGACGCGCAGCTCGTTCGACTCGGCCAGGGAGGGGAGCGGAAAGCGCCCCTTGTCGGCGTCGTAGGCGGAGACGTCGAGGTCGTCACCGTTGAGCGTGACCTTGCGGACGTGCGCGCCGTGGAGATCGATGAACGTGGCCGACCCCGGTTGGGTGCTGCTGAACCGGACGGTCGTGACACTCTCGAAGCGCTCGTCTCCCTCGGTCAGGTCGAGTGCGACCTCATACGACTCGACCTTCAACAGCCGGGCGCGCTCGCGAGCCTCGTCCCGGGTCAGGTTGCCTGCCAAGTTCCACTCCTTTTCGCCACTTCGTCATATTTTGTCGGTATCCTGCCACGCAAGGAATAGGACATCGATACCCCAGGTTATGGCCCTCGTGACAGACACGACCCCCGTAGAGCTTTGGTTCGATCCTTTCTGCCCATTTGCCTGGGTGACGTCACGATGGCTACTCGAAGTCGAGAAGGTCCGTCCGATTGATCCTCGCTGGCGAATTATGAGCCTGTACGTTCTCAACGAGGACAAGGACGTCTCCGACGACTACCGCGTGTCGAGCGCCAAGGGCCAGCAGCTCATCCGCGTCATCGCGGCCGCCGCCGACCGGCACGGCGAGGAGTACATCGGCCGCCTCTACACCGAGTTCGGCACCCGCCTGCACAACGACGGCCGCGACCGTGAGCTCGGCACCCTGCTCGCCATCGCCGAGGAGTCGCTCGAGGCCGTGGGCCTCGACAAGGCTCTCGCCGCCGAGGCCATGGACTCGACGGAGTACGACGAGGCCATCCGCAAGTCGCACAACGAGGGCATCACCCTGGTCGGCCAGGAGGTCGGCACACCCGTCATCCGCGTCGGCGCCAACGCCTTCTTCGGGCCGGTGGTCACCACCATCCCGCGGGGCGAGGACGCGGGCCGGCTCTGGGACGGCGTGCTGCTGGTCACCGAGTTCGACGACTTCTTCGAGCTCAAGCGCTCGCGCACCCGGCGACCGAGCTTCGACTGACTTTCAGCTCGTAGTGGCTGAAATATAGCGGCGCAATCCGCATCCATCCTTGGCGCCCAGCCGTACCCTCCTTTGGAGGAGCCGCACGAGGCGCCACGCCCTCGCTTTGCGACGGCGGGCGCGCAAGGATGGGGGCTATGCGTCAGCTGTACATCGGCGGTGCCTGGACCGCTTCGGTCTCCGGCGAGCCCATCGAGGTCGTCAACCCGGCCACGGAGCAGATCATCGACCGGGTGCCGGCCGGCGCCCCCGAGGACGTGGAGGCGGCCGTGCGCGCCGCGCGCGGCGCCTTCCCCTCCTGGTCGGCCACGCCCGCCGCCGAGCGCGGCAAGCTGCTGGCCGCCGTCGCCGAGCTGCTGACCGAGCGGGCCGGCGACATCGCCAAGACCATCGCGACCGACATGGGCTCACCCCTGGGCTTCGCGCTCAAGGTGCAGACGCTGATGCCCGCGGGCGTGCTGGCCGCCTACGCCCGGCTGGCCGAGAGCCATCCGCGCGAGTCGCGCGTCGGCAACTCGCTGGTGGTCAAGGAGCCGGTGGGCGTGGTCGCCGCGATCACCCCGTGGAACTACCCGCTGCACCAGATCATCTGCAAGGTCGCCCCGGCCCTGGCCGCCGGCTGTACGGTCGTGCTCAAGCCGTCCGAGGTGGCGCCGCTGGCGGCGTACGCGCTGACCGAGATCTTCCACGAGGTGGGCCTGCCCGCCGGTGTGTTCAACCTGGTCAGCGGGCGCGGCCCGGTGGTGGGCGAGGCCATGGCCACGCACCCGGAGGTCGACATGATCTCCTTCACCGGCTCCTCGGCCGCCGGTCGCCGGGTGGCGTCGCTGGCGGCCGAGTCGGTCAAGCGGGTGGCGCTGGAGCTCGGCGGCAAGTCCGCCAACCTGATCCTGCCCGACGCCGACCTGGGCGCCGCCGTCAAGGTCGGCATCGCCAACTGCTTCATCAACGCCGGCCAGACCTGCTCGGCGTGGACCCGCATGATCGTCCACCGCGACCAGTACGACGACGCGGTCCACCTGGCCGTCGACACGGCGCGCCGCTACACCGTGGGCGACCCGTTCGACGAGGCCACCCGGATCGGCCCGCTCGTCTCCGCGGCCCAGCGCGACCGCGTGGTCCGCTACATCAACCGCGGTGAGGAAGAGGGCGCCAGGCTGGTGACCGGCGGCACCGAACCTCCGCACGCGCGCGGCTTCTACGTCGAGCCGACCGTCTTCGCCGCGGTCGAGCCGGGCATGACGATCGAGCAGGAGGAGATCTTCGGCCCGGTCCTGTCGATCATCCCGTACACCAGCGAGGACCAAGCGGTACGCATCGCCAACGACACCCCCTACGGCCTGGCCGGCGCGGTGTGGGCGGGCACCCAGGAACACGCGGTCGCGGTGGCCCGCAGGCTGCGCACCGGGCAGGTGGCGATCAACGGCGGCGCCTTCAACCCGCTCGCCCCGTTCGGCGGCTACAAGCAGTCGGGCATCGGCCGCGAACTGGGCGAGCACGGGCTGGAGGAGTTTCTGGAGATCAAGGCAATGCAGCTTTAGAGCAGCATTCCGCCGGTCGCCAGCAGATTCTGACCCGTGATCCACCGTCCGTCGGGCCCGGCCAGGAACGCGACCACGGCCGCGATGTCGTCGGGCTGCCCCAGCCGCTGCAACGCGGTGAGCGCGGGCAATCCCTGAAGCGCCTCGGGCGGGTTGCTGTCGCGCAGCATGTCGGTGTCGGTCGCGCCGGGGGAGACGATGTTGGCCGTGATGCCGCGCCCGCCCAGCTCGCGCGCCGCGACCTTGGTGAACTGCTCGACGGCCGCCTTGCTCGCCGCGTAGAGGGAGATCCCCGGGCCGGGCACGCGGGTGTTGAGCGTCGAGAGGGTGATGATCCGCCCCCCGTCGCGCATCACCCGCCCCGCCCACTGGATGGCCAGGAACGTCGAGCGCGCGTTGACCGCGAACAGCCGCTCGTAGGTCTCGTCCGTGATATCGGCGATGAGCCCCTTGCCGGTCTGCGCCGCGTTGCCGACCAGGATATCCAGCCCGGGCAACCGCTCCTCCGCCTCGGCGAACAGCCGGTCCAGATCGGCTCTGTCCCCCTGGTCGGCCTGTACGGCATGCGCTCCGGTCGCCGCGGCCACCTGCTTGGCCGCCTCGGAGTCGCTGCGATAGGTGAAGATCACATCGGCCCCGTCACCGGCCAGCCGTTCGACGATGGCCCGGCCGATGCCCCGGGAGCCACCTGTCACCAGTGCGCCCTTGCCCGAAAAATCGCTCATGCCGTCAACCTACGTCCTGAGCATGATCTTGCGGGACTCCGTCTTCGGCAGCCGGTCGACGTACAGCTTCCCGTCGAGGTGCTCGCTCTCGTGCTGGAAGCAGCGGGCCAGCGAGCCACGCGCCTTGACCCGCTGCGGGCGGCCGAGCCGGTCGAATCCCTCGACGGTCACGCCCGAGGCCCGCGCCACCGGGGCGTAGATCGGCGTGCCCGTCTGCTGGTCGGGCACCGACAGGCAGCCCTCCTCGTCCAGCGCCTCTTCCGGATCGTCCACGGTCAGGATGGGATTGACCATGTGCCCTTTGCGTCCGCTGATGTCATAGACGAACAGCCGCCGCGACACCCCGATCTGCGGTCCGGCCAGGCCGACGCCGTCCACCGCGTACATCGCCTGGAACATCTCGTCGATGAGGCGGCGCAGCTCGCGGTCGAAGCCTTCGACGGGCTCGGCGGGCGTGCGCAGCACAGGATCGCCGACGACGCGGATCTCGCGCATGATGGTCTGCTCCCGTAAGGACTGGATAACCGATGAGTCCTTACTCTAGCCAGCCGACGCTCTGGTGCGAGGGACGCGGGCGGCGCTGTGGAAGACTGGTCGCGTGCGTGTCTACATCGGTGCCGACCATGCCGGCTATGAGCTCAAGAACCATCTCGTGTCCTGGCTCAAGGACCACGGCCACGACGTGACCGACTGCGGTCCGTTCGTCTATGACGCCGAGGACGACTATCCGGCGTTCTGCCTGCGGGCCGCCGAGGGCGTCGCCGGCGATCCCGGCAGCCTGGGCATCGTCATCGGGGGGTCGGGCAACGGCGAGCAGATGGCCGCCAACAAGGTGCGGGGCATCCGGGCCGCCCTGGCCTGGAGCGAGGAGACGGCCAGGCTCGCCCGCGAGCACAACAACGCCAACGTGGTCTCCCTCGGCGCGCGCATGCACTCCGCCGACGAGGCGACGGGCTTCGTGGAGACCTTCCTCGCCACGCAGTTCTCCGGCTCGGAGCGGCACGCCCGCCGCATCGCGCAGGTGACCACCTACGAGACGATCGGCCAGTTGCCCTCTCTGCCCTAAGCCCTCCGCCTGGGTTCGCGCTTGGGCATCTCGTCACGCAGGGGCCGCCGATCGGCGGCCTCCTGCTGCTCCTTGGAGGGCTGCGACACGTCGCGGGCCCGCATTGCGGTGATCGCGGTGATCTGCAAGCTCTGCAGTGCCATGCTCGCGAGCCTACGTCAGAGGGGCCGACGTCAGAAGGACAGTCCCGTCCATGGCTTGGGGCTCCACGCCATGGCCGCGTCGAGCCTGCGCACCGAGCCCGCCGAGTGCTCGCGCAGCAGCCCCGCGTCGAGCTGCGCGGCGAGCAGGCCGTCGCCCATGTACGCCGAGCCGAGCGAGGAGACGCGCAGCGACATGTCGGGCTCGTCCTCCACCGGCTCGCACTCGGCGCCGGAGGTGTCGGCGCTGAGCCGCCAGCGGCGGGCGTTCCACGGGCACACGTCGTCCTCGACCTCGATCACCACGTCGACGGCCGACGAGTACGCCCGCGAGGTCAGCGCCTTGTCCACCTCCACGAGGCGTACCCACAGCTCGTCCGCGCAGCTCGCCCGGAGCTGCCGCGGGTCGGCGAGCAGCGCGATGAGCGCGTCGTCCACCGGCCGGCCGCCCTCCACCCGGGAGACCAGATCGCGATCGAGCACGCTGCGCCACAGCAGCGCGCGGGCGGCGGGGTCGGCCGCCTCCAGTTCCTGCAGCTTCAGCAGCCCGTTGGGCACGCCGTCGTCGTCCCAGTTCGCCTTGATCCTGAACAGCGCGTACCCGCGCACGCCCCGGTCATCCTCGGCGATCACCGAACGGAGCGTCCCGTTGCCGTGCCGGTCGAACTCCTCGTCGGCCAGTACGGCGCTCCAGAACTGCTCGTTACGGAGATAACGCCCAGGGCGCGTAGGCACGACGGAGGCGAACAGCCGCTCGAACTCGGCTCGGGCCTCGGCCGGCTTGGCCACCCTGATGCGTAGTGACGGGTCCGTGGGGGCGTTCGCGACGAAGGCCGAGCCGTGCTTGGAGACGCTGAACCCCATCTCGCTCGAGGCTCTGCCGTACCCGAACCTGCCGTAGATGACGGACTCGGAGGCGTACAGGGCGGCGACGGACTCGCCGCGCTCGCGTACGTCGGACAGCTGCCTGCGCATCAGGCCCGACAGCACGCCGCGACGGCGATGGGAGGGGAGCACACTGACGGCTGTCACGCCCGCGACCGGGATCTGCGCGCCGGGGACCGTCATGGTGAAGGAGAAGACGGCGGTGACCCCCGCCATGACATCGCCGTCGAACGCGGCGAGCGTCCGATCGAACTCGGTCTGCGCCTTGAATCGTTCTGACTCCTGGGGATGCGGCGTCCAGCCGAACCCTTCGGAGAGCACATCGGCGAACGCCGGCCACTCGGCCTCGTCCACCGGACGGATCGGATACGTCATCCGTCCAAGGTAGGAGCGGGCAAAGGGGGAGGGCCACCCAATATACGTCCTTACTGATCAAGGCCTTGGTCAAGTGGGCTGCCCAAAGGGAGGCCAGACCGATACAGTCAGGCGCATCATGAGTTCCCGTCCGGCGCCGCTGATTCCACCACGGCTCCGCGCATTCCTTGTGCGGGTGCCGTTTCTGGTGTCCGCGGTCCGGTTCCTCAGGAGAGGCTCCTTGGCCCGAGACCGCAACCTGACGGTCACGTTGACGATGCTGACGCTCGTCATCGGACTGCTGGCTGCGCAGATCTCGACTGAATGGTTCTCGCCCTCGCTGCTCATCCTCATCCTCCTCGTGGGCGGGTTGCAGCTCCGGCTGGGCAGCCTGATCAAGCTGCTCGTCGCGGTGGTCATCTCGCTCGGCTACATCGCCGGGACGCTCGGGATCGGCCAGATCGGCATGGGGCTCATGGTGACGATCGGCTTCACCACGGTGCTGGCGGTGCTGATGGCCCGCACCCGCGGCAAGCTCGGCGTGCAGGGGCTGCGCGGCGACGCCATGCTGCTGGAGCTGCGCGACCGGCTCAGGAGCCAGGGCGAGCTGCCCCCGCTGCCCAAGGACTGGGGCGGCAAGGTCGTGCTCAAGCAGGCGGGCGGCTCCTCCTTCGGCGGCGACTTCCTGGTCTCCATGCGCAATGACGACGAGGTGGAGATCGCGCTCGTCGACGTGTCGGGCAAGGGCGTCGACGCGGGCACCAGAGCGCTGCTGCTGTCCGGCACGTTCGGCGGGCTGCTCGGCTCAGGCGTCGACTTCCTGCCGGCCTGCAACACCTACCTGCACCGCCAGCGCGGTGACGAGGGCTTCGTGACGGCCGTGCACGTACGCCTCGACCTGGCTACGGGCGACTACACGATCACCTCGGCCGGCCACCCGCCGGTGGTCAAGTTCGACGCGGGCACGGGCAACTGGCAGGTCGCCACCGCCAAAGGCGTCGTCCTCGGCGTGGTCCCCGACCTGCACTGCGAGCCCGACAGCGGCACCCTGCGCAAGGGCGACGCGCTGCTGCTCTACACCGACGGGCTGATCGAGCAGCCGGGACGCGACATCGACGCCGGGCTCGACAAGCTGCTCGGGGAGGCCGAGCGGCTGCTCCCCTCGGGATTCCGCGACGGCGCTCGCGCCCTGGTCAACGCCATGGCGTCGGGCCACAACGACGACTGCGCGCTGGTTCTCATCTGGCGCCCGTGACGAATCACACGGGTCAAGCGATGAACGCGGTCACTGGCAGCGCCTGATCGATCTTGAGATCCTCGAAGGGTTCACCGCTCCGGGTCCCGGTGGAGCGGCGCGGCTTTACCGGGACCCGGTCCTCACAGCAGCCTCGCGGCCAGTCCGCACAGCCCGCTCTCGCGGCCAGTCCTCGCGGCCAGTTCTCACAGCCAGCCCGAGTCGCTCGCGATGCGTACCGCGTCGATGCGATTGCGGGCCCCGGTCTTGCACATGATCCGCGACAGGTGGTTGCGTACGGTGCCGACCGACAGGAAGAGCTGGTCGGCGATCTCCGTCGAACGGGCCCCGCCCGCCGCGATCCGCAGCACGTCGAGCTCGCGCCTGGTCAGCGGGTTGGTGGCCGACTGGAGCGCGGCGATCGCCAGGTCGGAATCGACCGCGCGGCGCCCGGCGGCGACCAGTCGCAGGCTCTCGGCGAGCTGCTCGGGCGCGACGTCGAGGCTCATGAAGCCGAGCGCGTGCGTGGCGAACGCCCTGCGCACCTGACCGGGCTTGGCCTGCGCCGACAGGATGAGCACGTGGCACCCCTGCTCGCGCAGCCGGGCCGCGGGAAACAGGCCGCCCCCGCCGGGCAGGTCCAGATCGATGACCGCGGTGTCGGGCGCGCACGCCGCCGCCGCGGGCAGGACGCCTTCCGCGTCCGCCACCTCGGCGACCACCTTCAGGTCGGGCTCCGCGTCGAGCGAAGCGACCAGTCCGCGCCGGACCAGCGGCAGATGCTCGGCGACCAGAATCCGGATCAAGGCTCCCACCTCCGTCATCTCCCAGAGTGATCGCTTGATCGCGTACTGTCAACGTAATCTGCCGGGTCCGCAAAGGGTGCGCAAGCCATCGAGGTGTGAGGACTTCGACTACTCTGGGGGCTGTCGGGACCTTCTGTCTGCCCTGGAGCGGGACTAGATGAACTGGCTTTACCTCGCGGGGATCATCGTCTTCCTGATCGGGCTGATGGCGTCGGTCGCGTTGCACGAGCTCGGCCATTTCGTGCCTGCCAAGATCTTCGGCGTCAGGGTGCCCCAGTACATGGTCGGCTTCGGCGCGACCGCCTGGTCCATCCGGCGGGGCGAGACCGAGTACGGCATCAAGTGGCTCCCCCTGGGCGGCTACATCCGCATGATCGGCATGCTGCCGCCACGGCCCGGCGACGATCCGGCCAAGCTGAGGAGCAGCTCGACGGGCCCGTTCCAGGGCCTCATCGAGTCCGCCCGCGACGTGGCGCAGGAAGAGGTGCGGCCGGGCGACGAGGACCGGGTGTTCTACCGGAAGAAGTGGTGGCAGAAGGTCATCATCATGTCCGGCGGCCCGTTCATGAACTTCGTGCTGGCGTTCATCCTCTTCTCCGTCCTGCTCGTCGGCATCGGCCTGCCCGCGCTGACGCCCGTGGTGTCGCCGCAGACCAACACCTGCGTGATCCCGATCAGCGAGCAGCGGACCGACTGCCGAGCCACCGACCAGCCGACACCGGCCGCCAAGGCCGGCATGAAGCCCGGGGACCGGCTCGTCTCCTTCGGCGGCCAGAAGATCAACACTTGGGACGACGCCACCCGCCTGATCCGCTCGCACGGCCCCGGCCCCGTCGCCGTCGGCATCGTCCGCGCCGGCCAGCCGATGACGCTCAACGTCACGCTCATCGCCCAGGACCGGCCGTCGCCCACCGACCCGAAGAAGATCGACAAGAACGTCGGCTTCCTCGGCGTGATGCCCACCGAGGTCATGGAGCAGCAGAGCGTCGGCGTCGTCATCGGGTACATGGGCCAGCTCACCGGCCGGGTCGCCGAATCGCTGCTGAACCTGCCGCAGAAGATGGTCGGCGTGTGGCACGCCGCCTTCTCCGGCGACAAGCGCGACCCCGAGGGCCCGGTCGGCGTCGTGGGCGCCGGGCGCATGGGCGGCGAGATCCTCTCCTCCGATCTGTCGGGCGAGAAGAAGGTCGCCTTCCTGGTGAATCTGCTGGCCGGGTTCAACCTGGCGATCGGCATGTTCAACCTCATCCCGCTGCTGCCGCTCGACGGCGGCCACATCGCGGGCGGCCTCTGGGAGGGCCTCAAGCGCGCTTATGCCCGCGTCAGGCGCCGCCCCGAGCCCGGGTACGTGGACATCGCCAAGGTGCTCCCGCTCACCTACGCCCTGGCCTTCGTCATGATCATCATGGCCGGCCTGCTCGTCTACGCCGACCTGATCAACCCGCTCACACTCACCGGCTGACCCGCCTTCTGGTGCGCCGCGGCTCCCGATGACCCCGAGCACTTCTTCCGCCCGCCGTAAGGACGGGCAGGATGGGTGGGGACGGGGTCACTGCGAGGGCGAGGTTTTCAGGTGGACGTGCTGATATCGGTGGACTTAGAAGGCGTCGCGGGCATCGCCACGAAGCAGCAGATCCACCCAGGTGGACACGATTACCCGATCGCGCGGGCACTGATGACGGCGGAGGCGAACGCCGCGGTGGCCGGCGCCTTCGACGGCGGCGCCACGTCGGTGGTGGTCAACGACAGCCACGGCCCGGCCGACAACCTGCTCGGCGAGCAGCTCGACCGGCCGCGGCCGTGGGCGTCCCGGTAGGGCTGGTGACAGGAGACGACGTGATCTGCGCGGTCGCGGAGAAGGCGTTCCCCGGTGTGGTCACCGTCCCGGTGAAGACAGCGCTGGGACGCACGGCCACGCGCAGCAAGCACCCGGCGGTCGCCCGGGAGGCCATCGCCGCCGGGGCGGCCCGCGCCGTGGCAAGTGCCCTCTCGGGAGCCATTCGGCCGGTGACCATCCCCGACGAATTGGCCATCGAGGCCGAACTACGGCCCAATGGCGCCGCGGAGCTGGCCGCCCTGGTCCCGGGCACCGAGCGGACGGGCGCGCGTACGGTCCGCTATCAGGCTGCCAGTCCCAGGACGGCGTTGGACGTGCTCATCGTCTGGTCCGCGCTGACCAGCCACTATCTCAGCCGCTGAATCACCACCTCAGCTGCCGGCCGGTGCCAGGGCCTGTAGGGGGATCGGCAGCGCCGAATGAGCGCTGTGCATCAAGTTCTCGTCGAGGCGAACGCCGCTTTCCAGCTCTACCACGGCCAGGCACGCCGCCGTGATGTCCACTGATGCCTCCGCGCCCTCGCTGTCATAGCCGCCGGCGAGGATCTTGGTGAAGGGAATGAGGGGGCCGAGGAGGTCGGTCCATGGTGTGGAGGGCAAGGAGGCTGGCTCGGGATGGTCGAGGTATCCCTCGGCGATCCCGTACCGGACGTACATGCTGGTGCTGCCGTTGATGTCGAAGGAGACGTACCAATGCCGGAAGCCGTCGCCGGCGAGCCTCTGGATCATCTGCTCACGGTCACCGAGGTTGACCCAGTCCAGAGTGACGACCCCGGAGCCGACCTGATAGAGGTGGAGGGCGCCCCTGCGGTGCGGCTCATTGGGAGCCTGGTCGAAGTGGAGGCGCCTCACGGCATCCTCGACCGACAGAACCCCGGAGTCGGGGACCGTCACCGTGTACGCGAAGGTGTCGAGTCCGAGGTAATCCAGCATGTCGTGGTAACGAGAGACGATGTCATCGAACATGAGGCGATCAACCTTTCTCGGCCGCGGGTCCCCTTGTCAGAACATCGAGATGTGTACATGGTCGAAGTGGTTCTCGGTGATGCTGCCGCGGTCGGACATCGGGCTCCAGCCCGAGCCCTGGTTGATCCGCTGCTTCCAGATGACGTACTTGACCCCGAGCTTGTTCTTGTTCTCGATCGCCCAGGCCGCGATGCGGTCGCCGAGTGCCTGGTTGGCCCCGCTGGGCATGCTGCCGCCGGTGCTCATCATGAAGTCGCACGCGCGCCCCAGCGGGTGCTCGCCGCCGCCGCCCGAGCGGAAGCAGCCGACCTCGAACGGCAGTGAGAAGTCCTTCTGGATCAGCCCGCGGATCACCCGCATGCGGGCGGTGATGTTGTCGGTGCCGGCCGGGAGCTCGGGCGCCCAGCTGCCGTCCGAGCGGCGGCCGGGGCCGAACGGGATGAGGCCCTTCAGCTTCTTCTGGATGTCCTTGATGAGGTCCTGCGCGTCGTCCCGCTGCTTGGCCACGTTGGCCGCGTCATCGCGGATCTTCGATTCCAGAGCGGTCGCCTGGTCCGCGGTCGCCTGCTTCAGGTTCCTCAGGGTGGCCACGCTCTGCACGATCGCCTGCTGCGAGGCCGTGAGCTGCTCCAGCACCGCCGCGCTGGAGCTGTCGCTCGGGAACGTGAGGTTCGGCAGCGAGCCGGTGCCGTTCTGGTACTGCAGCTGCGCGAGCTCGGCGACGCGCTTCTGGGCGGTGACGAGGCTGGCATCCGCCGCCGCGAGCCGCTTCTTGGTCGTCTCCGAGTCCTCTTTCGCCTTGGCGAGTTCGACGCGCTTGAGGTTGTAGGTCTCGATGAGCTTGTCGACCTTCTGGTCGAGCTCCTTCAGCTCCGCGCGGAGCTTGGTTTCGCTGGGCTTGGGCGCGGCCGGCCCGGCCGAAGCCGGTACGGCCGTGAAGGCTCCGAAGGCCACACAGGTGGCGGTGATGAGACCGATGGCAAGACCCGTGGGGGACGCAGTCGCCACGTGAGGGGTTCCTCTCCCTGACTGCCGACCGGGTTAGCTGACGGGTTCGGGCAGGGAGATGCCGCCTTACCACCGAAGTGGATTCACCCCAAATGCGATGGGTCCCCGGTTCCCAGGTCACGCACCCGGGATTAGGCCAGCAACGACCATTTCGGTCGGTGCTTCAGGGGATATTAGTGGTAAACCCAAGGTCATGGCGACTCCAAGCGGAAATCAATTAGAGATCTACCTGTGATCGAAGCATGCGTGCGGCTTCCTCCGGCAGGACATCGTTGACGAACGCGCCCATGGCCGACTCCGAGCCCGCCAGATACTTGAGTTTCCCGGGCGCCCGCCTGATGCTGAACAGCTCCAGGTGCAGATAGGCCAGGTCACGGTCCTGCCGCACCGGCGCCTGGTGCCAGGCCGAGATGTACGGCATCGCGACACCGAACAGCCCGTCGAGCGCCCGCAGCACGGACGTGTACAGCGGAGCGAAGGCGGCGCGCTCCTCCTCCGTCAGCGCGGCCAGGTCCGGCGTCTGCCTGTGCGGATACACGTGCACCTCGAACGGCCACCGGGCGGCGGCGGGTACGAACGCCGTCCACAGCTCGTTGGCCGCCACCACACGCACCCCGGCGGCCCGCTCGGCCGCCAGCACGTCGGCGAAGAGGTTGCCGCCACGGTGCCGTGAGGCCGCGCCGAGCTGGAGCTTGGTCCGCGGGGTCACGTACGGGTAGGCGTAGATCTGCCCGTGCGGGTGCGGCAGCGTGATGCCGATCTCCTCGCCCCGGTTCTCGAAGCAGAACACCTGCTCCACGCCCTCGATCGCCGACAGTTCGGCCGTACGGTCGGCCCACGCCTCCATGACCAGGCCCACCTGCTCGTCGGAGAGCCGCGAGAACGACGACGAGTGCTCGGAGGTGAAGCACACCACCTCACACCTCCCCACCCCTGGCCGGACCTCACTGAGCCCCCCGGCATCCTCATAAGTCCCGAAATTTCCGGAGAAAGAGGGGAAGCGGTTCTCGAAGACCACCACGTCATACTCGTGTGCCGGGATTTCCGATGACCGTGTCTCAGACGACGGGCACAGCGGGCATTCGTCGGCCGGAGGCAGGAACGTGCGCGTCTGGCGGTGCCCCGCCATCGCGATCCACTCCTCGGTGAGCGGATCGTAGCGCAGCTCCGACGCCACCGGCCTGGGGTCGAGCGCCCGCCTGTCGATCGCGCTCCGGTCGGCGTCGTCGCGCCGGTCGAAGTAGATCAGCTCTCGGCCGTCGGCCAGGTGGGTGATGGTGCGTTTCACTGCGAGTCCTCCGCGATGATCAGTTCGCCGGCGCGTTCGCCCAGCTCCATGCGTGCTTCCTCGGGCAGCCCCGAGTCGCTGATGACCACGTCGGCCTCGGTCAGTTCGGCGATCGTGCTGATGCCGACCGTGTTCCACTTGGTGTGGTCGGCGGGGATGACCAGCCGGTGCGCCGCGGTCACCAGCTCCCTGTCGGTCTCCGACTCCAGCAGGTTGGGCGTGGTGAACCCGGCCCGCACGCTCATCCCGTGCACCCCGAGGAACAACGTGTCCACGTGCAGCCTCCGGATCGCGGCCACCGCGACCGGGCCGACGAGGGCGTCGGACGGTGTGCGTACGCCGCCGGTCAGCACGACCGTGCGGTCGGCGCGCGGGTTGCGGTGGAAGACGTCGGCCACGGGGATCGAATTGGTGATGACCGTGAGCTCGGGCACCGAGATGAGGTGGTGGGCCAGGGCCCAGGTCGTGGTCCCGGCCGAGAGCGCCACCGCGGTGCCGGGCCGTACGAGCTGGGCGGCGCGGCGCGCGATGGCCTCCTTCTCCTGCTGCTGGCGGGCGGACTTGGCGGTGAAGCCCGGCTCCTCGGTCGAGCCGGGCCCCAGCGCGGTCGCGCCGCCGTGCACCTTCTCCAGCAGCCCGCGCTCGGCGAGCACCTCGAGGTCGCGGCGGACCGTCATGTCAGAGACGCCGAGCTCGCGAACGAGGTCGGCCACCCGAACCCCGCCGCTGCTGCGCACGCGTTCGAGGATCGCCTGCTGGCGCTGCTGTGCGAGCACGCCCCCGCTCCTTCCAACAGATTCCACCAAATTATGACACGGATATGTTGGGGAATGTTAGGTCGCACTGCTTGTGCGGTAGACCCTGGCGCGAGACGTTGAGAATGCGAACCCGATCATTGGAGGCATCCATGGCCAAGCGATCTCGCAAGACCAAGGCACGCAAGAAGAAGAAGGCCAACCACGGCAAGCGCCCCAACGCGAACTGACGGCAGACCGGCCGCGGTGAGCTCCCTTCACCCCGGCCGGTGAAGCTGCCTAGCCGGGCAGGTCGTGCAGGGCCTCATCGATGCGCTCCTGCGGGAGGGCGTAGTCCTGCATGCGCCCGGACAGGTAACGATCATATGCGGCCAGGTCGAAGTGGCCGTGCCCGCACAGCGCGGTCAGGATCACCTTCTCCTCGCCGCTCTCCCTGCACCGCAGCGCCTCGGCGATGGTCTCGGCCAGCGCGTGCGTCGGCTCGGGTGCCGGGAGGATGCCCTCGGTACGCGCGAAGCGCACACCTGCCTCGAAGCACTCGGTCTGCGACTTGGTCACCGCCTCGAACAGGCCGAGTTCGTACATGTGCGACAGCAACGGCGACATACCGTGATAGCGCAGCCCGCCCGCGTGGATCGGATCAGGCACGAACCCGTGGCCCAGCGTGTGCATCTTGAGCAGCGGCGTGAAGCCCGCCGTGTCGCCGAAGTCGTAGGCGTAGACGCCTCGCGTGAACGACGGGCAGGCGTCGGGCTCGACGGCGCGCAGCGTCACGTCGAGGTTCCCGGCCAGCTTCTCGCGCAGGAAGGGGAAGGTGAGCCCGGCGAAGTTCGAGCCGCCTCCGGTGCAGCCGATGATCAGATCGGGCATCTCCTCCAATTGGGCCAGCGCCTCCTCACCGATCACGGTCTGGTGCATGAGCACGTGGTTCAGCACCGAGCCGAGCGCGTAGCGGGCGTCGGGGTTCGCGCCCGCCACCTCGACCGCCTCGCTGATCGCGATGCCGAGGCTGCCGGGCGAGTCGGGGTCGTCCGCCAGCACCTTGCTGCCCGACCCGGTCACGGTCGAGGGGCTGGCGTGCACCGTCGCGCCGTACACCTGCATGAGCGAGCGCCGGTAGGGCTTCTGATCATAGGAAGCGCGGACCATCCAGATCTGGCACTCCAGATCGAACTGCGCGCAGGCGAAGGCCAGCGCCGAGCCCCACTGTCCCGCGCCGGTCTCCGTGGTGAGCAGTCGTACGCCTTCGCGGGCGTTGTAGTACGCCTGCGGGACGGCGGTGTTCGGCTTGTGCGACCCGGCGGGGGAGACGCCCTCGTACTTGTAGTAGATCCGGGCAGGCGTGCCGAGCGCCTTCTCCAGCCGGCGCGCCCGGAGCAGCGGGGTCGGCCGCCAGAGCCGATAGACGTCGAGCACCTCCTGCGGGATGGCGACATACCGCTCGGTGCTCACCTCCTGGCCGATCAGCTCCATCGGGAACAGCGGCGCCAGATCGTCGGGTCCCACCGGCTGCCGCGTGCCCGGATGCAGCGGCGGAGGCGGCGGCGCGGGCAGATCGGGAACGATGTTGTACCAGTTGCTGGGAGTCACCGACTCAGTGTGCGCCGGTTACCGCGCTCCCTCAATCAGCACCGCCATACGCGCGGGATGATCAGCGCGCACCGCCACGTCGGCGGCCCGCAGCGGATCGGCCTCCCGCTCGTAGCGCGCGTAGGCAGGCAGCCGCCACCGTTCGTCCTCCCCGGTCATCCGCCGCAGCGCCCCCTCGGACAGCCACAGATGCACGCTCACCTCGAACGGCAGCCCCCGCCCCAGTAGCAGCGTCCCGTCGAGCAGCAGCACAGCCCCTTCGGGCAGCGTCTGGTACGGCAGGCGGTACGCGCGGTCGGCCCGGCTGTCCCAGAGCGCTCGCAGCACCTTGCCGGACCCCTGAGGCCCGAGCGGCCCGAGCACCTCCCGGGTCAGCGCTCCCGTGTCGAGCCAGTCGTCGTAGAAGGCGTCGGGGTTCGTACGGCCGTACTCGAGCCTGAGGGACGCGGGCCGCAGGAAATCGGCGGCCGACACCCGCAACACGGCCTTGCCCCGCATCCTGAGCGGCGCGACCAGCTCGTCCGCCAGCCGTTCGGGGTGGGCGGGCGGCGCTCCGTCGACGGCGACCCGCGCGTAGGACCCGCGCGGCAGACCCGCGATCCGCTCGGCCAACTCCTCGACCAGGGCCGCTCGGGAGATCGCTCGCGCACGCATCGATCCGAGCCTACGCGGTCCTACCGTGGCTCAACGCGGGTTGATCAGGCGGTGCCGCGCGGCCACGTGGACCCGTCGTCCTGATTGGCCCGCTCGGCCCTGCGCACGCAGTCGGGGCAGACGGGTACGTGCCTCGCCCGGGCCAGCGATTCCGGTGTGGGTTCGCGCGTTGTGCCCGTCGGGGTCATGTTCGGGGGAAGTGCGGTGTCGGGGTCGACCAGGAACATGGTGACCCGTTCCGGGTTGAAGCCGAAAGTGCGTTTGCAGCCGTAGCACCGGCCAATCGTCGTGATCCCTTTGTCCGCCATACGGCCTCCCTATCGGGCACGCCCCGTTTTCCGAGATCATGAGCGTAACCGAGCTTGGCTCACGAGGCGCGAAAACAGGCGAAACCGACCGCGACGACTCCTAAGAGCCCGATTCGCCAAGTTCGGCCAGCGCGCGTTTCCAGGGGTAGGCGTCGATGAGGTCATCTCCGGAGCCCGGGCCGTCTCCGGAGCTCGGGGCGGGAGTCTCGAACTGGCCGGGGCCGAACACCACACGGACGCCTTCGGCGCGCAGTTCATCGATGCTGCGTACGAACGGCGCGCGTGCGGCCAGGCCGCTGTTGACGAAGGGCATGACGACGACCGGAATCCCGAGCCCCGGGGCCTCCGCGAGGAGGCCGAGCGCATAGGTGTCGGCAATGCCCTGGGCGAACTTGTTGACGGTGTTGTAGGTCGCCGGCGCAACGATGATCGCGTCCGCCCGTGGCGCCTTCGGCTCATCCGGCCTGCGGTACTGGCTGAGGACGGGCCGGCCGGTCTGCCGCTCCAACGCCGGCCTGTCGATGAAGGCGAGCGCGGCGGGCGTGGCGATGATCTGCACGATCCAGCCTTCCCGCTGAGCCATGCTGACCAGACGGCTGACGTCCCCGGCCGGCCCGGCCGCGCACACGATGACGTAGAGGACTTCGCCGGATCGGCTCACGCGTTGACTCCCAGGGACTCGGCGTATTCGCGAGCTTCGAGCAAACCACAGATACCAGGCCATCTCCGGCGCCTCGCCCCCGCGTACCAGTCTCGCTCCCCAGGCGCGCCAAGCCTCAGCAGTGGGCACGGTGGGCTGCGATTGCCTCACGATCCAGGGCGGAATGAACCTTTCACGCTCTCCACACGCCGCCCTCCCCATCGACCGTGGTCATGCCCGCAACGACTCGGCAGAGGGACTGCGGACCTGTCCCGCGCCGGTCGCCGATGCGATAGTGCGAATACCGCTCACCAAGCCGTGAGCCAGTCGGCGGTCCGCGGGTTCTCCGCGACTGCGTCCCTCGTACGATGCCTCTTGGAGGAATCGGATGCGCAAGGTACGGGCCCTACTCGTCTCCGCCGCTCTGGCCACCGGCGTGCTGCTGTCCATGACCACCGGACCCGCGCAGGCCGAAAGCATCCGGTACGCCTACTACCTGCAGTCCGACTGCTACAACGGCGGGAACCTGGGCATCCAGTGGGGCTGGTGGACCTCCTACCGGTGCTCCTATGAGAACGGCTACTGGTTCCTCTACGCATGAACCAAGCCGATTTCCGATGAAGAAGGCCGGTTCCAGCAGCGCCGAGCTTCCGCTGAACACGAGCCGACCGCGGACCACCTCTAACGCGAACGTCACCCTGCCTGCCCGCTCATGCCGTCTCGGGACGTCCACCACCAGCGTGGGGACACCCCGGAAAAGGCATCGGGCACGGAAGATCGGAAAGATGTAGCGAAGATCCCGAAGGCCAGGCCATCCCATACGGATGACCTGGCCTTTTGTCGTGAGAGCGGACGACGGGAATCGAACCCGCGTAGCTAGTTTGGAAGATTTCGGCACGCGATTCTGTGAGCTGCTGCGGTGCAGGCGGAGGGAGATTCCGGCTGTCCAGGGCACACCGCCATTCCCCGTGAACCTCCGCACCGTCGGGCACGTAGCGGGCACGCGCTGCCCACCGTGGCGTGGCGTCCCGCCCTTCAGGCGACGTGTGAGCGCTCGCCAACCTCGCAGTGATAGCAGCGATCCACTTGATCGTCATGGTTGTACCACTCATGATCACGACAATCACGGCGGTCCTTCCCTACAACGCCGAGATCGATGAGACGCCACGGCAACCGTCCGCGAAGCCTGGTTCTCCAGCGGTATCGCCCCTTGTGCCTAATCATGGGCTTTCCCTTCACTCTTCCGATCAAGGGTAGACCGTCAGATACCGGCAGCGCTCTTGGATGGATTTCGACCCCGGCCGACCACCTCCGCCTGATCTTCCCGTCGCCGTCGTCCCACCCGTCAGGGGAGCGGGCCAAGGGCGGGAGGTGAAGGTGGAGCTCCCCACTGGAAGAACGACCTTCGCCTCCCGCCCTTGGCCTGCTGGACTTGTCCTGGGCGACGGCGACGGGAAGATCAGGCTTACCCAAACCACCGACTGCCCCGTGTTCGTCGCGATCATCCCGGAACCGGAGGCCCCCGCCGGAGGCATGCTTGAACGTCTGCCATGACGACGGAGCGGCGTGGCCGGCGGAATGCCGTAGGCACCCGTAGGGCGAGCGCGAGCGAGTTCGGCCGGCGACGGCGCGGACAAGTCTGTGCGGCGGTGCGGCGCTTGGTCGGCGGGTTCAGGGTGTACGGCGGGGCGGCCGTACGGCGATGCCCCGCGCGGCGCTCGCGCGAGAACGGCCTCCAGGCCGCACGCGCAGCGCGGGACGCTGGCGCGGGGCGTACGGCGGCGCGCCGCGCCGCCGCTTGATCCCTATGAGATCAATTCGGCAAGCTCTGTGAGTGCGCGTTTCCAGGGGTAGGCGTCGATGCGGCTGCCTCCGGAGTTGGGGGCATGCGGCTCGAACTGGCCTGGGCCGAACAGCACGCGAACGCCTTCGGCACGTAGGTCGTTGATGCTGCGCTCGAAGGGGGCGCGTGTGGCGAGTGCGCTGTTGACGAAGGGCAGCACAACGACGGGAATGCCGAGCGTGGGGGCTTCGGACAGCACGCCGAGCGCGTAGGTGTCGGCGATGCCCTGGGCGAACTTGTTGATGGTGTTGTAGGTGGCTGGGGCGATGACGATCGCGTCGGCCGGTGGTGACTTGGGGTCGCCTGGTGCGCGGTATTGGCTGCGGACGGGGCGGCCGGTCTGCTGTTCCAGCTCCGGGACGTTGATGAAATCCAGAGCTGGCGGGGTGGCGATGACTTGGACGGTCCAACCGTCGTCCTGGGCCATGCCTACCAGGCGGCCGACGTGTCCGGCCGGTCCGGCTGCGCACACGATGATGTAGAGGACCTTGCCGGGGTGGGTCACGCGCTGACCCCTAGGGATTCGGCGTACTCGCGGGCTTCACGGCGCACGCTGATCGGTGCGGTGGCCAGGATGTCACGGACCAGGCGCAGGGCTGGGGCTCGGCCGGAGACCTCCTCAGGGGCCACTTCGCCTGCGGCGCGAAGGATGTGCAGGGCCTTGTCGTGCTGGCCGCACATGAGGAACGCGCGGGAGGTGTCGAGGAGCAGCGTCGCTTTGCGCTCGTTGATGGGGAGCTGATCAATCTCGACCTGGCGGGCGTAGGTGATTGCGCTGCCTGCGTCGCCGAGTCGCAGGGCGATGTTCACGCGGTGGCACAGGACGTTGTTCGGGCCGAACGCGGTCCACATGTGGTTGGCGTCGGTGCCGAGTCGGGTGCCTGCTTCGGCGGCTTCGTCCAGGAGTTCGGCGATGTTGTGGCGGTTGCCGCTATGGGCGGCTGCGACGGCTCCCCTGAGCAGGAGTGATCCGTAGATGGACAGTTCGGCGGGTGATGGCTGATTGAGGTCTGCGTCCATGCGAGTGGCGGCGGTACGGGCGGCGCCGGTGGCGGCCTGGTGGTGACCACCGTCCATGAGGGCATGGGTGATGATGCGAGAGCTGGAGCCGATCATGAGGGGGCTCTGGCTGGCGTGGGCTGCTTGGACGCTGCGGTCTGCGGCAAGCCAGGCCAGGCCCTTGTCCTCCTGCTTGAGCAGGATGGAAGCGGCGACGTGGTGAGCTTCGGCCGATAGAGCAAAGGCGCGTAGCCGGGCATCTCCGTCCAGGGTCGCGCAGGCGGCGCGCAAGCTTTGGAGAAGCGCGGGCAAGGCTGCGGTGACCTGCGAGTAGCGGCAGGCTTGGTAATCCTGCTTGGCCGCTACGACGGCGCTGGACAGCGCTGCGAGGTCGATAGGGCCGTCTGCGGGCCCCGAGTAATCGATAAGAACGGCGGCGAGGGACTCGACATGACGGCTGGCGTCGGTGACGCTCTCGTCCTGCCCGAGAACTGCGGTGAACAGTGCGGCCCCCGTAAGGCCGACGAATTCCCGGCGTCGCACGTCGTCTTCCACCTCCCCCCGTCCAGCGAGATCCATCGTGCGGGGTTCGGGGCCTTGTTTGTCAACCTCTCCTGAACGGCGTTCCGCTGGCTTCCTTGCTGGTCCACCGCGTCTGGGGATGAACCCCAGGTCTTCGAGGTCCCCGTGCGTGACCTCCTTGATCGCTAGCCGGTACGGCTCATGCGGCCAGAGGACCTCCCCTGCTTCCCAGCGTCGGATGCGCTCTTCGTCACAGGTCAGACCGTGCTTTATCCCGCTCTTGCTGAGATTGATCATCTTGGCCATTTCGGCGCGGGTCAGATCCGCGTCCTCGCGCCATGCCCGAAGTCGATCATTCGGGGTCGCATCCGTCATATGCGCTCTGCTTTCCGATGGGGGATCGAAAAGGGGGCTGAAAGGGGGCCTGCATAGAGGGTCTCATCCAGCCCGTTTGCCGGTGGACTTGCCATCAATCAACAAGGTACGTCACGCGGCTTCCCGGCACAGGGAAGGCCGGTAATCGAGGAGATGGCGACGGTGATCCGGCCAGACGAGACCAGCGAGATGCGGCCCTGTTTAGCGTGCCGGGGACGTGGGACCAAGCGACGTACCCCGCGTCGGGCGCTGCTGGTGGGCGATGAGGACTCCGAGCAAGCCAGTGGGGAGTTGCCGTGTCTCGACTGCGCCGGAACCGGCCAGGACGAAGGGAACGGGAGATGAATCCGATCATGGCCACCGTGGCGGAGCTGATCAAGGCGCAGGACGAGGCGAACAAGCTGACGCGGTTGCATGACCTGCTGGCCGAAATCGGAATCCAGGCTGAGCTACGCGACAACTACAGCGCGCTCATGGTGCATCGACCCAAGCCGGGCATGCCGGTGTGGGTGTTCGTCGGCTACGGCGGCGGCTACTACTCCTGGGACAACGCCAACAAGCGCCATCCCGTCGATGATCCGGCCGGTGCGGCACGGGAGCTGGCCGAGTACGTGCGACGGCCCTGAGACGGGCGCGGCGAGGAGGTCAACCCGACCGAGGGGGTCGGGTGGATGCGCTCTCCAGCCCCTCGCCGCGTCTCATCGCCCCGGCAGACAGGAGCGCCGGAACCCTGTGCGGGCCTTCCGTCCGCTGAAGGTCCGCCCGCGCCCTGTCTGTCGGGGTCATTTGCCGGTATGGCGAGGTATGGCGTGCGCGCTACATGGACCGACGTAGACAGGCAGGGTTGTGCCGGGCTACGCTCCAACTTGGTAAAACAACCTGTCAGGTGCAGGACGGTCATGATGTCTCTTGAGTCCGTGCCGCCGAAGTATGCACAGCTCGTGCAGGCACTTCAGCGGCGTATCGAGTCCGGAACCTACGCTCCCGGCGCTCTGCTGCCCAGTGAGAACCAGCTCATCCAGGAGTTCGGCGTGTCCCGGCCGACCGTGGTGGCCGCGCTGCGGGTGCTGCGCGAACAAGGCTGGATCGACTCCCAGCAAGGCAAGGGCCGGTTCGTGCGCGGCCGTCCGGCGATGACCGCTGTCGAGCGGGACCGTCCCGGACAGGCGTATCTGATCCGGCCGGAGCTCGACTCGGCGGGCGAGGTGGTCGAGGTCGCCACCGTGACCCCGCCCAACCGGATCGCCGCATTGCTGAAGCTGCCCGACAAGGGCAAGGTGTTCCTGCGGCGGCGGCTGATCACCGATGAAGGTGAGCCGAGCATGCTGGTGTCGCTGTGGCTGCCTGCCGAGCTGTCGCAAGGCACCGACCTGACCAGCGAGGCGCCGTTGCCGCAAGGGCTGCGCGAGCATCTCCAGGCGCGCAAGGGCGTCCGGTTTGATCACGTGGTTGAGCAGATCACCGCGCGCATGCCTGCGGCCGGTGAGGCGCGGCAGCTCGGCATGGGCAAGGGCACGCCGTTGCTGGCCGTCTTCGGCGCGGTACGTGAGGCGTCCGGCCGTCCGCTGCTGGTGGTCGAGGTGCTGCTTCCGGCTGATCGACATGAGCTGGACGACGCCTATCCAATCGGATAGGGAAGTGTTCCCAACAGAGCCCGCATAGGCACTTGACCTATCAAGCGGGCTCTCTTTATCTTCGAAGTGCTTGATAGGTTAAGTGCCTATCACTCGACAGAAGGAATTGAGATGGCTCTGCAAGGCCCCATCCCGGTCACCTACCAAATGCTCTTCCCGCACGGCTGCTACATCGTCGGCGAGGTCGAGCCGGTCAAGGACTTCGACGCCTCGACCAACGGACGCTTCGTCCAGGCCCGCGACAAGCACTCCGGCGAACCCGTCTGGCAGGTCGCAGTCATGGACGGCGACCCCACCCTCAAGCCCGCACAGAAGACCGTGGCAGTCAAGATCCTCTCCCCGGTCCAGCCGGTCCCGCCCACGGCGACGCCAGGCATGCCGTTCACCCCGGTCCTCTTCGACCAGATCACCGTCACCCCCTACGTCAACGCGGCCGGACGACTGTCGTACTCGATCCGCGTCCGCCAGATGCACGCGGCCACCACCACTCCCGCCCATCGGACTCCAGCCGCCAAGGAAGGGCAGGCATGACCCGCCGCCGGACGCCTCGCCGCAGCGTGATCCGGTTGACCACCGCCCACCACGCCACGGCCACCCACCACCGCTACCCCTACCGCTCGCCGGTGCTGGCACTCGACTGCGGCGCCACCACCGTCCTGCTCACCTGCGACGGACCGGTCACGGCCGCCGATCTGGCCTTCGCCCACCAGCTCGCCCGCGAGACGGCCCGCTACGCCCGTTCAGTCGAACGCCGCTTCTACGGCCACACCGACACCCCGGAGGCGGCGGCATGAACAACGAGCCCTACACCCACGTGAACATGTGCCTCACCCCCGGCAAGGCTCCCCGCGTCGGCGTGTCCTTCCACACCGCCCAGATCCACCTGTACAACCTGCTCGTCAACGGCCGCCCGGTCCTGGACCTGTCCAGCGCCGACGCGACGGTATCGATCAGCACCAACGGAGCCGGACCCGTCAGCGACCAGGACGTGACCTTGGCCCGTGAGCTGTTCAACGCCGCAGCGCGCTACCTGGCCGACTGCGAGCGCCTGCACACCGACCCGTCATCGTCCGACACCACCAGCAAGGCCACCGACCAGACGGCGGCCTGACAGGCAAGGCGGGGCCGCCAGAAGCAGCAACTTCCGGCGGCCCCTCGGTTCTCCCCTGACTCCACATCACGAGAGGCACCAAAGCTTATGTTCCGCAGGCTTCCCGGTGACGAGGCACGCAACCTGGTCACCACCACCCCGGACACGGCCATCGTCTTCCGCCCGGCCGTGGTCACCACCCCCGCCATCATCACCCTGATCATCTTCGCCTGGCGGCTCCTCGTCGGGCTCGTCCGCACCACGTGGCGCCACCCCGTCGCCATGCTCCTCATCTCGACCCCGATCACGCTGACGCTGCTGTACGGCTGGCGGGTCGCGCTGCTGCTCTGCACTCCGGTCCCGGTCGCTCTGCTGGCCTGGGCGCTCACGAATCGCACCTCGTTCGTGCATCTGGTCGGCTGGCGGCTGCTGGCCTGGTGGCGGCTCGTCTTCATCTACCGGCGCCACTGGCAACCGGTCATGATCGTGTCCGGGCTCGGCAGGCACGTGATGGGCCGCGACTACCTGCCCCGGCTCGGCAAGGTCACCTGCACCTCCTGGGCCGACCTGGTGAGCGTGCGCATGCTCGACGGGCAAGCCGTCAAGGACTGGGCTGATCGCATCGAACATCTCGCGCACGGCTTCGGCGCCCCCTCGTGCCGGGTGGCCGTGGCCAAGGCCGGTCGGCTGCTGCTCACCTTCCCCCGACGCGACCCCCTCGCCACCGTGATACCGGCGCTGCCCATCCCCGAGACGCCAACCGTGGGGCCGGTCGCCATCGGCACCCGCGAGGACGGCACCCCCTGGTTACTGAAGATCCTCAGCACCCACATCCTGCTCGCCGGGGCTACCGGCGCGGGCAAAGGGTCGATCATCTGGTCCGTCATCCGGGCCCTGCTCCCGGCGCTGCGGGCGGGCCTGGTCCAGCTCTGGGCACTGGACCCCAAGCTGATGGAACTGTCCTTCGGCCGCGCCCTGTTCGGTCCCCGCTACGCGGCCACCCCCGAGGAGTGCGCCGACCTGCTGGAAGCAGCCGTCAAGGTGATGCAGGAACGGGCCGCACGCTTCGGCGGCATCCAGCGCAACCACACCCCCACCACCGATGATCCGTTCGTCCTGGTCGTCGTGGACGAGGTGGCGTTCCTGACCGCCTACCAGGCCGACCGCGACCTCAAACGGCGCATCTCCGCCGCACTCGCCACTCTCACCACCCAGGGGCGGGCGGTCGGCATCGGCGTCCTAGCGGCGCTCCAGGACCCGCGCAAAGAGGTGATGAACATCCGCAACCTGTTCCCCGACAAGATCGCCCTACGCCTCGACGAATCCGAGCAAGTCGACATGGTGCTCGGCGACGGCGCACGGGATCGCGGCGCGCTGGCCGACCACATCTCACCCGTCCCAGAGCTGGGCGCGGGCATCGGCTACGTCCGGCTGGAAACCTCACCCGACCCCATCCGGGTCCGCGCCGCCTACGTCACCGACTCCGATATCCGCGAGATGGTCGCCGCCTACGCGGGCGGTGAGCAGCAATGAGTGACCGTGCTCTACCTCGCGCCGTGCGGATGGCGCAACCGTTGGCCCGTGAGGTGGCCGTGGAGGTGGCCAAGCAGTACGGCGTCTGTATCCGGCCGGTGCCGCTCAAGCGGCTCGACACCCACACCGGTCAGTGGGAGGTCGTAGACGCGCCGTGTGGGGCCACTCTGGAGGCCAAGTGCCCGCCGTGTGCCAAACGCAACCGGCAGCTCCGGATGGCGCAATGCCGGGAAGGCTGGCACCTCGACCACGAACCCGCCATCACCCCCGACCAGCCGAACGACGCCCAACGCTGGCTGATCGAATTCCGCGCCGATGCCCAAGCACAGCGGGAGCGGGCCGCGTCCACTGGTGAGGACACGGCCGACTGGGACACCGCCATCGAGGGCATCGACGCCGAGATCAACGAGGCGGACATGCGGGGCAACGTCCTGGGGCGGACGGCTGCCAAGCGCAACCGCTCGACCAAGCGGCGCCAGGATGCCCCAGACCTGCCCAGGCGCGCGATGACCAAAAGCACACTCGGCCGGACGTTCACCAGCTCGGACGGCAAGACCTACCGGCCCTCGCTCTTCGTCACCCTCACCCTCCCCTCCTACGGCAAGATCAAGAACGGCGTCCCGGTCGATCCGGACAGCTACGACTACGGGCGGGCCGCTCGTGACGCGCTGCACTTCGCCAAGCTGGTGGACCGGTTCGTGCAGAATCTTCGCCGCGTCGCTGGCTATGACGTGCAGTACTTCGCGGCGGTCGAACCGCAGAAACGCCTCGCTCCGCACCTGCACATGGCCATTCGCGGCACCCTGCCGCGTGCGGAGGTCAAGCAGATCGCCGCCGCCACCTACCACCAGGTGTGGTGGCCACCAACCGACCGGGTCGTCTTCGACGGTGATCGCCTGCCCGTGTGGGAGGACGAAGTCGGCTACCTCGACCCGGCAACCGGCGAGGTACTGCCCACCTGGGAAGAGGCGCTGGACCAGCTCGACCACGACCAGGCGGCTGAACCTCTGCACGTCTCCCGCTTCGGCGTCCAAGTCGACGTTCAGGGCGTGCTGGCCGGTACCCCGGACTCCGACCAGTGCATCCGCTACCTGTCCAAGTACCTGACCAAATCGATCAACGACAGTCTCCACCCCGGCGACCAGGCCCACAAAGATCACGCCGCACGGATGGGGAAGGCGCTGCGCTTCGAACCCTGCTCCCCCACCTGCCCCAACTGGCTGCGCTACGGAGTCCAGCCCAAGAACGCCAAGCCGGGCATGACGCCGGGCCGATGCCGGGGCAAGGCCCACAAGCCCGACCACCTCGGCTACGCCGGACGACGCGTCCTGGTCTCCCGCAAGTGGTCGAACAAGACCCTGGCCGAACACAAGCAGGACCGCCGCACCTGGGTCCTGGAAGCCCTCGGCCAGAGCGACCAGCCACCAGACCCGCACCGCTACGTGTGGAAGCCGGTCCCGGCCGGTGACGCCAATCTCGCGCCGCTGGCCGTACGCCTCCTGCGGTCGGTCGCCGAACGCCAACGCTGGCGCGCTCACCTCGCCCGGCTCCAGGCCCAAGCAGACGGCCAAGATCCTTCGGCAACTGCGCCAGAGGGAAGAGCGGCATGAAGGGGCAGCTCGCACAAGAGTCCCTGTCGCTGCTTCCGGAGCTGGCTCGGGGCCGGTTGCTCACCGTCGAAGAGGCGGCCGAACGGCTGAACACCTCGGTCCGCTTCCCCCGCCGACTGATCGAAGAGCGGCGGATCGCCTTCATCCACATCGGACGCAATGTCCGCATCCCCGAAGCGGCGCTGGAAGCGTTCATCGCTGCGGGACTCGTCGAGCCGATCACCACGCGCCGCAGGAGGGCCGCGTAATGGCCAAGACCGTACTCGCCACCCCTGAAGAGCCCAAGCGGTCCGCCAGGTCCAACTCCCCCAAGAGGCGCTTCGGTCGCGTCCGTTTGCTTCCTTCAGGTCGTTTCCAGGCGCGATATCTCGGGCCTGACGCAGCAGACCGACCAGCGCCGTATACCTTCGCCACGAAGGGCGAGGCAGATCGCTGGCTCGTGCTCAAAGAGGCGGAGATCCAGCGTGGCGACTGGATGAACCCGGACGGCGGCATGGTCTCGTTCGAGGTCTACGCCACCCAATGGATCGACGATCGGGTGATCAAGAGAACGACGGAGGGGCTCTACCGGAGTCTCCTCAAGAACCACCTCATGCCGACTTTCGGCAATCGGCAGCTCGGCGACATCAAGGACGCGGACGTCCGTCAGTGGCGCAAGGAACGTCTCCAAGCGACGGGACAGTCCACGGTCGCCAAGGCGTACCAGCTCCTCAAGTCGATCCTGAACACGGCAGTAGCCGACGAGTTGATCAGACGCAGTCCCTGCCGGATCAAGGGAGCCTCCGTTGCTGACACGCCGGAGCGGCCGGTGATCCCGCTGGCCAAGGTCCTGGAGATCGCCGACACCGTGCCAGAGCGATACCGCTCGCTGGTCCTCCTCGGGACTTTCACGAGCCTCCGGTGGGGCGAACTGGCTGGGCTCCGTCGTACGAACCTCGATATGGAGTCGAGAGTTGTACGAGTCGTGGGCACGCTGGCGGAACTGAACGGCGGCACGCTCGTGGATGAGACGCCCAAGTCGCGAGCCGGTCGCCGGATTGTCGCCATCCCCTCGGAGATCATCCCCGACCTTCGGAGCCACCTGGAGCAGTATGCCGAACCGGGGGACAACGGTCACGTCTTCATCGGCCCCAAGGGCGGGGTCCTGCGGCGCTCGGCCTTCCGGCGCATCTGGAACAAGGTTCAGATTGCCGTGGGGCTCCCCAATGTCCACTTCCACGACCTACGGCATGCGGGAAACACCCTGGCCGCATCCACAGGAGCGAGCCTGCGGGAGTTGATGACCCGTATGGGCCACTCCTCGACCCGAGCCGCGCTGATCTACCAGCACGCGACACAGGAACGTGACCAGGCCATCGCCCAGGCGCTCGGCAAGGCGCTGAAGGGGGCACGCAAGACACGCGGAAAGAAGGGATCGGGCACGCAACGGGCACGGAAGATCCAAAAAAAGAAGTGAAGATCGCAAAAGGCCAGGCCACCCATGCGGATGACCTGGCCTTTTGTCGTGTGGAGCGGACGACGGGAATCGAACCCGCGTAGCTAGTTTGGAAGACTAGGGCTCTACCATTGAGCTACGTCCGCGCGAACCAGTCGAAGTCTGGTCTAGACTTCAACCGGTCGTCAGGGCGTAAGCGTACCGGAGTCACGGAGCGCGTGCGTACCCGGCGAGACGGGGCGTGGCGCAGCTTGGCAGCGCGCTTGCTTTGGGAGCAAGAAGTCGCAGGTTCAAATCCTGTCGCCCCGACCAGCTCAGAGGCCCCCTCCATATCGGAGGGGGTTTTCTGCTTGTCTGACGTTCCCTCGACGGTCGGGAGATGCGGTCCATCGCCACGGCTCCGGTCAGCACTACGGGACGGATCTGCTTCCGGTAAACCGCAACGCCCCTTCCGTTCGGAGACGGCTCATGGATGGGAGCGTCCCCGCCGGCCCCCAGAAACTTCCATCGAAGATTCGGGGGCCGCCACGCTCCGGCTCGGAGATGATCATCCCCGCACGATGTGCCCGGCCGGTCTGCCCACCACCAGAACGGCACGCTCACTGCGCTTCCTCGCGGTATGGGTCGCACGATGGACGCATCGCGCTGGGTGTGGAACGGCTGATCGCACGGCCCTGGACCCGAAGCTGGGCCGCAGTGCCCCGGCTGGCCGCCTTCGCCGCCGGCTACGGGGTGGAGTGACCGGTGGCTTCCGGCGGGGTGTCGTCGGCGGCACCTTCATCGGTGGCGGAGTGTTCGCTGCGCCGCATGCGTCCGTGGTCCTCCGAGTCGGAGTCGTTCTCGGCCTGGGCGAAGAGGTTGAACAGAGAGGTCTCGGGGGGATTGACGACGCGATCGGGCGACTCCAGGGGGCGGGGGGGACCGAAGGGCTGGAATGGCGGAGTCCAGGCGGCGGTCTCCTGAGGGTCCGTGCCGGAGCCGAGTACGGGCGGACTGGCCGCGGGTCGCGGGCTCTCCTGTTCGTAGAGTGCGCCGGGTAGGGCACTTTCCTGTTCGCCGAGGGCGGCGGCCTCGATGACTTCCAGGAGTTGCCGCCTCCACTCGTCGGGCTCGGCGGGGCTGCGGTGGGGGGTGGGCGTTGGGATGGGTTCCACGTATCCGGCGGTGGCCAAGCGGGTCCCGCGGCGGGCCTTGACCACCAGCATCGTGAGCACGGCCAGCAGGGCCGCTACGACCACCACGGCCGAGGTGATCACCGTTGGAGTGGACAAGCTCGGCGGGGAGCTGGTGATCGCGGCGTTGAGGTGCGTGGGGAAGGCTCCTGGAGTGGTGCTGGGCGCCGTTGGCGTGGCAGCGGTGTCCTCCGCGATGGCGAGCTCGGTTGTGGGGGTCGCGGTTGACGTGGGTGAGGACGAAGCGGTGGTCGTCGCTTCAGTAGAGGTGGCGGTCGGCTCGGCTTCGGAGGTGGCCGCGGCTGACGGCGAGTCCGACGTCGTGGGGGTGTCTGTGGGGGAGGGCGAGTCGGATGTTGCGGGGGTGGGGGTGGCTGAAGGGGAGTCGGATGCTGTGGGGGTGGGGGTGGCTGATGACGAATCCGACGTAGTGGTGGTGGGCGTGGAGGAAGGCGTATCGAAGGTGGGGGTGGCAGTCGGTGTGTCTGAAGTGGGCCGTGGAGTAGCTGTGGTCGAAGGTGTGTCGGATGTCGAGGTGGGTGTGGCTGTTGGTGTGTCAGAGGTTGGCTGGGGAGTGGTCAGGTCAGTGTGGTGGTCGGGCCACCGCTGCTGGCCCTCGTCCCTGCCGGACTGCTCGTGGGGCGTCCGGTGACCGGGTTGGTCGTCGGTGATCTGCGCATTGGGCTGCACATCGGTGGACTGGTGGTCCGGTCGTTCCTGGGTGCCGGATCTTGCCTCGGAGGTTCGGTCGGCGGGTTGCTCTTGGGGCCCGTGGGGGCCGGGCCGTGCCTCGGTGGTCTGGTACCACGAGGCCAAGTTGTAGGCCGCGTCGATGACCTTCTGAATCTCTGCTGTCATAGAAGTGTGGGACCTCCCGGACTGGGCCGGATTTACCCATACAGATCCTGACAGAAGTGATGATTAAGGACTGATGTGGCTAAACCGGAAGCCTGTGGTAGGGCGAGAGTACCTTGCCATTTCCGCAGGTCAAGTGCCCCTAAAGGGGTGACTAAGAGCTCTGCTTGGAGTAAAAGCCCAGGTCAGAGGTTTAGTCTGAAATGCCATATATCGTGAACTATGTAGAAAGATCTACCAAATTCAAACCGGGCCGCGGCGGACTGCGGTTGCCATGCGGAAAGATGGGCCTTGAGGTGATCTCTTTATGTGGTTGGAGTGGCTGGCCGCACACTCCCAGGCGGACAAGTTGACGGTCGGTTCGCCGGCCGTCTCGGAAAGCATCGCGGGGATCGAGGATGCCATCGGGCGGCCCGTTCCAGAGGCACTCGCTCAGTTGCTCCGCGAGACCGATGGGATCGAGGACGAGTACGGCTCTCACATCGTGTGCCCGGCCAAGTTGATCAGGGAGCACAATCAGAGCCTTCGCACCTCCCCCGGCTTCCGCGAGCTTTATATGCCATTCGACGGATTGCTGTTCTTCGGAGAGGCGGGGAACGGTGATCTCTTCGGCGTCCCGCTGCTGGATGGCGAGGGGAGGTCGGACGTCTACGTGTGGGACCACGAGGACGACAGCCGTTCCTGGGTGGCATCTGATCTCCAGCAGTACATCGACTGGTCGTTGATCGGTCGTATCCAGCGCTGATGCGCTGACGCCAGGCAGTAGCGCCTCAAGCAGGTGAAGGCCCGGCGGCCGCGTAGTCGCATGCCCGAATGTCTGGGTCGGCGCGCCTCCGCCGCCTGTTCGAATCGCGGCATCGGGGGCGAGTGGCCCTCCGCGTGTTGTTGCCCGGTATCGCGACAAACCACGGCGTACTACCTTGGCGCGGTGAATTCGATCATTTCCCTCTTACTCGTCGCGGCCGTCGCCGCGCCGGGCGCGCCCGACAAGGGTCGCTCGGAGCCGGTGGCGGACCCCGTCTACCCCGCCTACGGCAATCCCGCGATCGATGTCCTCCACTACGGGCTGGAGCTCGACTGGAAGCCGTCCAAGCGGCTGCTCACCGGTAAGGCCCTGCTCACGGTCAGAGCCGTCAAGGACATCGACAAGATCGCGCTCGACTTCGGCCACGCGTTGCGGGTGGACGAGGTGACGGTCGCGGGCAAGCGGGTCAAGGCCCGGCATCCGGGTGACGACCTGGTGATCCCGCTGCGCTCCCCGGTGGCGGCGGGCAAGCGGGTCGAGGTGGCCGTGCGCTATCACGGCACTCCCGAGCCCGTACGCACCGGACAGTACCGCTCCGACACGAGCAAACTCGGGTTCCGCTCGGCGGGCGATGGGTCGGCGTGGGCGTTGCAGGAGCCGTACGGGGCCTTCACCTGGTTCCCCGTGAACGACCAGCCGTCCGACGAGGCGCGCTACGACGTGGCGGTCACGGTGCCGCGCGGGTGGGCGGCCGTGGCGCACGGGCGGTTCCAGGGCCGTAAGGGGAACACCTACCGCTGGCGTTCGACCGAGTCGGTGGCCAGCTACGTCACGCTGCTCACCATCGATCACTACGATCGCTTCAACGACAAGGGGCCGCGCGGGATCCCGATCACATACTGGCTCCGCAAGGGCGACCAGTCGAAATACCTTCCCGTCGTACGGCAGACGCCGGCGATCCTGCGCTGGCTGGAGAAGCGGCTGGGACCGTACCCCTTCTCCAGCGCGGGTGTGGTCGTCACCAGTGACTCGGGGATGGAGACCCAGCAGATGGTGACGCTGGCCCCCGAATTCCTCACGCCCAATGTGGTGGCGCACGAGATGGCGCACCAGTGGTTCGGTGACGCGGTCACGCCCCGGACCTGGCGGGACCTGTGGCTGAACGAGGGCTTCGCGATGTACTTCGAGTGGCAGTGGGCCTCCGACCACGGGTCCAAGAAGCTGGAGACCTATCTCAGCGACGCTCGGGCACTCGACGGGGAGTTGCGCAGGCAGGCGGGGCCGCCCGGGCACTACAAGTCGGACATGTTCGGGGCGAGCAACGTGTATTACGCTCCCGCGCTGATGCTGCACGAGATCCGCAAGCAGCTCGGGGACAAGCGGTTCTTCGCGACGCTGCGAGCGTGGGTGCAGGAGCACAAGGGGACCACGCAGGACCGGGCGTCGTTCGTGTCGTGGCTGAACAATCGGACCGGGCAGGATTTCACCGCCCTGATCGACGACTGGCTCGACTCGCCGACGACGCCGACGACCTCGTAAGGGCTAGCCCATGAGCCGCCGCACCCGTACGTGCACGTGCGGGTGCGTGGCCATCAGGCGGCCCTTCTTCGTACGGCCGGCCACCAACCCCAACGCCGGCACCCCGCGCCGCAGGTCCGTCAGGGGGATGCCGTCCTCCTCGTGCACCTTGAGCAGCGCCGAGGCGAGCAGGCCCGGCTGGCCGAGCAGGTCGGCGGCGGCGCGGTCGGCGGCCAGTTCCCTGGAGCGGCTGAGCCAGCGCAGCGGCAGGTGCGCGAGGAAGCTGGCCAGCCCCGCGGCGGCACCGCCCACCAGCATCGCCAGCCCGATGAACAGCCCGAAGGGGAATTCCTCCAAGAACAACCCCGGAGCCTGCACCGCGACCCGCCCGGTGCCCTTGGCGAACGTCGCCAGCGCGATCGCGAACGAGCTCGCCAGCGTCATCACCGCCACGTCCTGGTGCCGGATGTGCGCGATCTCGTGCGCGAGCACCGCGGTCAGCTCACCGGGCTCCAGGCGGGCGCGCAGCCCCTCGGTGACGATGATCGTCGAGCTGCGCCGTGACCGGCCGACCGTGTAGGCGTTCGGGGCGGGCGACGGGCTGATCGCCAGCCGCGGCTTGGCCACGTCGCTCAGGGCGCAGAGCCGATCGAGTACGGCGTGCAGCTCCGGTTCCTGCTCGGCCGTGACGTACCGGGCCCTGGTCATCCGCCGCGCCATGGCCTCGGTGGACCACCACTGCACGAGCAGGACGAGGACGGCTCCGAGGGCGACGTACAGGACGGGAACCGCTATCAGCACGAGACCGGCCAGAACAGCCGAGTAGATGGCCACCAGCAGGGCCATAGGGATGAGCATGCGCACCTTCGGAACCTCCAGCCGACAACGACGGGCCAGAAGGTCTCCCTCGCCACACAGGGCCCACCTGACCGGGCCGAGAGGGCCGTCATGACGATCAGGCGTGTTCGGAGGTACTCCCCTTCACTTCAAGAAAGGGTAATAAATCAGGCCTCGGTACGGAAGAGGGCCCACACGGCTTTGCCACCCCGAGCCAGCGGGTCCCAGCCCCAGCACTGGCTGTAGGTTTCGACGATGTAGAGGCCACGACCATTCTCGGAGATGAAGTCGGGCTCCTTGGGGGTGGGGATCTCGTCGCTCGGGTCGGCCACGGCCAGCAGCACGTGGGGGACGACCCGCATCAGCAGTAGCTGGATCTCCCGCCGGCCTCTGGCGTACATCGCGTACCTGACCGCGTTCGTGACCAGTTCGGACACGACCAGCGCGGCGTCATCGCCCAGTTCCGGCAGACCCCATCCGCGTAATGTGGAGCGCGTCACGTCCCTGGCGGTCTTCACCGAGTCGGCCTGGAAGGGCAGCGGACACGAGGTCGTGTACGGCTTCCCGGCGCTCAACAGGCTGTCGAACCCCACGTCACGGGTGATCTGCAGGCAGTCGGCAGTGGCCAAGGGGTCCTCCACCATCCCGCCGATACCTCCCGATAGCTATTGGGTTCGTGCATGTTTGGCCCAATATGCACTAGGCCATCATGGGACACGACTCCCGGTCGCTGCAAGACCCAAATGCACGTGCATGTGCAATGTGCAGCCGCATGGGCGGTTACCGGTAGGGGTATCCAATTCGGACACCAGGTTGAGACCTTGTCATACGCGGCAATGTGGTGTCACTGTGTGTGCGGACCTTGATAGGAGGCAGAGTGACGCAGAACCAGCCGGGTTCCGGCCCTACGGCGCTGCGCATCCTCCTGGGCTCCCAGCTGCGCAGGCTCAGGGAGGGGAAAGGCGTTACTCGCGAGGAGGCGGGCCACCTCATCAGGGGGTCCGAATCCAAGATCAGCCGCATGGAGCTGGGTCGCGTCGGCTTCAAGGAGCGCGACGTGGCCGATTTGCTGACTCTTTACGGGGTCGTGGACAACCAGGCACGCGCAGCCGTACTCGATCTGGTGGCCACGGCGAACGAACCCGGTTGGTGGCACCGGTTCAACGACATCCTGCCCACGTGGTTCCAGGCGTACGTCGGCCTCGAGGAGGCCGCGGCCAGGATCAGGACCTACGAGGTCCAGTTCGTCCCCGGCTTGTTACAGACCAAGGAATACGCCCGGGCGGTGGTCACCGCGGGCTCGGCCGGCATCAGCGTGGAGGAGATCGCCCGCCGGGTGGATCTCCGGCTCGAACGCCAGCGCATGTTCGACAGGCCCGACGGCCCGGTCTTCTGGGCGGTCATCGACGAGGCCGCGCTGCGCCGCCCCATCGGCGGCGCCGAGGTGATGCGGGCTCAGCTCGAACACCTCATCGACCTGATGCGCCAGCCCAACATCACCATCCAGGTCATGCCGTTCAGTTTCGGCGGACACAGTGCCGAGGGCGGCGCGTTCACCGTCCTGCGCTTCCCCGATCACGACCTGCCGGACGTGGTGTACGTCGAACAGCTCGCCAGCGCTCTCTACCTGGACAAACGCGAGGATGTCGACCGCTACACCGAGGTGATGGAGCGGCTCTGCGCCGTCAGCACCACGCCCGATGAGACCGTCGAGCTCTTGCGGGTGATCGCCGAGGAGTTCTGACGGGTCGTCTCGTCGTCGTTGGGTACGCATCTACCCTAGACTGGCGAACGGCGCTTGGATCCCGCCAAGGCGGAGCATGCCCAGCGCCGCTCATGTGGGCGCGGCGCGTGAGCCGTACCAAAACTGGACGCGCCCGCGATCACTCGAAGCTTGATCAAGGAGACCACCCCGTGAAGACCGCTGTCGAGGAGCTCAGCCCGACCAGGGTGAAGCTCACTGTCGAGGTGCCGTTCGAAGAGCTGCGCCCGAGCCTGGATGCGGCGTACAAGAAGGTCGCGCAGCAGGTGCGCGTCCCCGGGTTCCGCCCTGGCAAGGTTCCGGCCCGCATCATCGAGCAGCGCTTCGGCCGCGCGGTGGTGCTGGAGGAGACCCTTAACGACGCGGTGCCCAAGCTGTACGGCCAGGCCGTCGACGAGGTCGACGTCTTCCCGGTCAGCCAGCCCGACATCGAGATCACCAAGATCGAGGACGGCGAGCAGGTCGAGTTCACCGCCGAGGTGGACGTCCGGCCCAACTTCGACGTCCCCGACTACGCGGGCGCCGAGGTCACCGTCGACTCCGCCGAGGTCGCCGACGAGGACATCGACAGCCAGCTCGACGCGCTGCGCCAGCGCTTCGCCACGCTGACCGGTGTCGAGCGCCCCGCGGCCGCCGGCGACTTCGTCGTGATGGACCTGCGTGCCGAGATCGACGGCGCCAACATCGAGGAGCAGCAGGCCAACGAGGTCTCCTACGAGGTCGGTGCCGGCTCTGTGCTGCAGGGCCTCGACGACGCGCTCGTGGACATGTCCGCGGGCGAGGAGAAGAGCTTCAAGACCGAGCTGGTCGGCGGTGAGAACGCCGGTGAGGAAGCCGACGTCATCATCACCGTCAAGACGGTCAAGGAGAAGGTCCTGCCCGAGCTCGACGACGAGTTCGCCCAGCTGGCGAGCGAGTTCGACACGCTCGGCGAGCTGAAGGACAGCATCCGCGAGCAGGCCCGCCGCAACAAGCTGGTGGACCAGGTCGTCCAGGCCCGCGAGAAGGCCCTCGACGCGCTGCTCGACCAGATCGAGATGCCGATCCCCGACAGCGCGCTCAAGGCCGAGGTTGACGCTCGCAAGCACAACCTCGAGCACCAGATCTCCGAGAGCGGGCTGAGCCGCGAGGCCTTCTTCCGCCTCTACCAGACGACCGAGGAGGAGCGCTTCGCCGAGTTCGACAGCAGCTCCGCCAAGGCCATCAAGGTCGGGTTCGTCCTTGACAAGATCGTCAAGAGCGAGGAGCTGGGCGTCTCCGAGCAGGAGCTGACCAACTTCGTCGTCCGCCGGGCCATGGAGATGGGCGTCCAGCCCAACCAGCTGGCCCAGCACCTGGCCGACAACGACCAGCTCACGCTGGCCATGGTCGAGATCGTCCGTGACAAGGCCAAGTCCGTCGTCGGTGACGCCGCCAAGGTGGTCGACTCCGAGGGCAACGAGGTGGACCTCAAGGCCATCTACACCGAGCTCAACGGCGCGGAGGTCGAAGAGGAGCCCGCCGACGAGCCGGCTGAGGAGAAGGCCGACGCCTAGCCCCAGAAACGGCGCCAAGCCCCCGATCCGGATGGTTCGGGGGCTTCGCACTGCTCTGGACGCCCGCACCTGCGCCGTCAGCGAACAGCAGGCAGACGGGGCATGACCTGTGTGCCCCGCGCGTTAGGGTCACAGGCAAAGCCAATCGATTACGACGCATCGGAAGGTGACGCTGTGACCAGCCCGCCGACCTTCTATCAGCCTGAGTCGCGAGGCCGTGAGAACGGCTCGTCCTTCCGGCTTGAGGACCAGCTTTACCAGCGCCTGCTGCGTGAGCGCATCATCGTGCTCGGACAGGAGGTGAACGACGAGATCGCCAACCGGATCTGTGCCGAGCTGTTGCTGCTCGCGGCCGACGATCCGGACCGTGACATCTGGCTGTACATCAACTCGCCTGGCGGGTCGGTGACAGCCGGCATGGCCATCTACGACATGATGGAATACGTGCCCAACGACGTGGCCACGGTCGCCATGGGGCTGGCCGCCTCCATGGGGCAGTTCCTGCTGTCGGCGGGCGAGAGAGGCAAGCGTTACGCGCTGCCACACGCGCGCATCATGATGCACCAGCCGTCCGGTGGCATCGGTGGCACCGCCGCCGACATCGCCATCCAGGCGGAGCAGATGCTCTACGTGAAGAAGACCCTGGCCGAGCGGATCGCGTTCCACACGGGTCAGTCGCTCGACCAGGTCGAGGCCGACTCCGATCGAGACCGTTGGTTCACAGCTGAAGAGGCCAAGGACTACGGCTTCATCGACCACGTCGTGCGCAGCGCGAGGCAGGTGCCCTCGCAGGGCGCCGTGTCCTAGGGGAGTTGAATTGAACATCGAAAGCCGGTACGTTCTCCCCTCCTTCGTCGAACGCACGTCCTATGGCGTGAAGGAGATGAATCCGTACAACAAGCTCTTCGAGGATCGCATCATCTTCCTCGGAGTGCAGATCGACGACGCGTCGGCCAACGACGTGATGGCCCAGCTGCTGACGCTGGAGTCGCTCGACCCCGACCGTGACATCAGCATCTACATCAACTCGCCGGGCGGTTCCTTCACCGCCATGACGGCGATTTACGACACGATGCAGTTCGTCCGGCCGGAGATCCAGACCGTCTGCCTGGGCCAGGCCGCCTCCGCCGCGGCCGTGCTGCTGGCCGGTGGCACCCCGGGCAAGCGGTTCGCGCTTCCCAACGCCAGGGTGCTCATCCACCAGCCCTCCACCGAGGGTGGCGGCCAGGGAAGCGACATCGAGATTCAGGCCCGCGAGATCCTTCGCATGCGCTCCCTCCTGGAGGAGATCGTGGCGAAGCACTCCGGAAAGCGCCCTGCGGAAGTCCGAAAGGACATCGAACGCGACAAAATTCTCAACGCGGACGAGGCAAAGGCGTATGGTCTGATCGACGACATCATCCCGTCGAGGAAGAAACGAGCTCAGGCCGTCGCTTCCTGATGAGATGTGACGCACCGGAGCGCTGCCCAATAGGGCACGTTCCGGTGCGACTCGCCGCCAGGGGGCTCACCGAGGGCCCAGAAGACGGTAACGTCGAAACCTGAGCGGTTCGGACCCGGTCCGGTAGATACGGATCGCGGGAGCAGGGCGGTCCCACGCAAAGGAGTATCTGGGGTGGCACGCATCGGCGACGGGGGAGACCTGCTGAAGTGCTCTTTCTGCGGGAAGAGCCAGAAGCAAGTCAAGAAGCTCATTGCCGGTCCAGGCGTCTACATCTGCGATGAGTGCATCGATCTCTGCAACGAGATCATCGAAGAGGAGCTCTCGGAGTCCTCTGAGCTCAAGTGGGACAACCTGCCCAAGCCGAGGGAGATCTACGAGTTCCTCGACGCCTATGTCATCGGTCAGGACAAGGCGAAGAAGGCGCTCTCGGTGGCGGTCTACAACCACTACAAGCGGGTGCAGTCCGGCGACCGAGGTAGAGACGACGGTCTGGAGCTGTCCAAGAGCAACATCCTGCTGCTCGGCCCCACGGGCTCGGGCAAGACGCTGCTCGCGCAGACGCTGGCGAAGATGCTCAACGTGCCCTTCGCCATCGCCGACGCCACGGCCCTCACCGAGGCCGGATACGTCGGCGAGGACGTCGAGAACATCCTCCTCAAGCTCATCCAGGCCGCTGACTACGACGTCAAGAAGGCCGAGACCGGCATCATCTACATCGACGAGGTCGACAAGATCGCTCGCAAGAGCGAAAACCCGTCGATCACGCGTGACGTCTCCGGTGAGGGCGTCCAGCAGGCGCTGCTCAAGATCTTGGAGGGCACGACCGCGAGCGTGCCGCCGCAGGGCGGTCGCAAGCACCCCCACCAGGAGTTCATCCAGATCGACACGACGAACGTGCTGTTCATCTGTGGCGGCGCCTTCGCCGGTCTGGAAAAGATCATCGAGTCGCGCATCGGCAAGAAGGGCATCGGCTTCAACGCCATCATCCGGTCGAAGGAAGAGGTCGACATGGCCGACATCTTCGGCGACGTGATGCCCGAGGACCTGCTGAAGTTCGGCATGATCCCCGAGTTCGTCGGTCGTCTGCCGGTCATCACCTCGGTGCACAACCTCGACCGCGAGGCGCTCATCCAGATCCTCACCGAGCCCCGCAACGCGCTGGTCAAGCAATACCGCAAGCTGCTGGAGCTCGACGGCGTGGAGCTGGAGTTCACCGACGGCGCGCTCGAGGCCATCGCGGACCAGGCGATCCTGCGTGGCACCGGCGCCCGCGGCCTGCGCGCCATCCTCGAAGAGGTGCTCCAGTCGGTGATGTACGAGGTGCCGTCGCGCCAGGACGTCGCGCGCGTGGTCATCACCCGCGAGTCGGTGCTCGAACACGCCATCCCGACGCTCGTACCCCGCGACCAGCTCGCCGCGAAGCAGCAGCGCGCACCGCGGGAAAAGTCCGCCTGATCCGTTCCCTTCGGCAAGCGCCCCGTGGAGTATCACTCCCCGGGGCGTTTCGCTTTCCTCCTTCCCTAGAATTGGTCACTGTGACAACGCCAGAGCTGCCTACCCAGTACACCCCGGCCGACGTCGAAACCCGGAGCTACGAGCGCTGGGTAACCGGAGGTTTCTTCCACGCCGACCCGGGCAGCCCGCGCGTGCCGTACAGCATCGTCCTTCCCCCGCCGAACGTGACCGGCGTCCTGCACATTGGGCACGCGCTCGACCACTCCATCCAGGACGCGCTCACCCGCCGGGCCCGCATGCAGGGGCGCGAGACGCTGTGGCTGCCCGGCATGGACCACGCGGGCATCGCCACCCAGAACGTCGTCGAGCGCGAGCTGGCCAAGCAGGGCCTGTCGCGCCACGACCTCGGGCGTGAGGAGTTCGTGGAGCGCGTCTGGCAGTGGAAGGAGGAGTCCGGTGGCCGGATCCTCGGCCAGATGCGCAAGCTCGGCGACGGCGTCGACTGGTCGCGCGAGCGCTTCACCATGGACACAGGGCTCTCGCGGGCCGTCCAAACGATCTTCAAACGGCTCTTCGACGACGGGCTGATCTACCGGGCCGAACGCATCATCAACTGGTGCCCCCGCTGCCTCACCGCCCTGTCCGACATCGAGGTGGAGCACAGCGAGGACGACGGCGAGCTCGTCTCCATCCGCTACTCCGACGAGATCGTGGTGGCGACCACCCGCGCGGAGACCATGCTCGGCGACACCGCCGTGGCCGTGCACCCCTCAGACGAGCGTTACGCCCACCTGATCGGCACGCTGGTCGAGGTGCCGCTCACCGGCCGCCAGATCCCTGTGGTCGCCGACGAGCACGTCGACCCCGCCTTCGGCACCGGTGCGGTCAAGGTGACGCCGGCTCACGACCCCAACGACTTCGAGATCGGCCGGCGCCATTCGCTGCCGTCGCTGACCGTCATGGACGAGCGTGGCGTGATCACCGCACACGGGCCGTTCGAGGGACTCGACCGCTTCGAGGCGCGCCCCGCGGTGGTCGCCGCGCTCCGCGCCGAGGGCAGGATCGTCGCCGAGAAGCGCCCATACGTCCACTCGGTCGGCCACTGCTCGCGCTGCAAGACGGTGGTGGAGCCGAGGCTGTCGCTGCAGTGGTTCGTCAACGTCTCGCCACTGGCCAAGGCCGCCGGTGACGCGGTGCGTGACGGACGCACCCGCATCCACCCGCCCGAGCTGGCCAAGCGCTACTTCGACTGGGTCGACGACATGCACGACTGGTGCATCTCGCGCCAGCTTTGGTGGGGGCATCGCATCCCGGTCTGGTACGGCCCGTCCGGCGAGGTCGTGTGCGTGGGCCCCGACCAGGACCCGCCCGCCGGCTACGTCCAGGACTCCGACGTGCTCGACACCTGGTTCTCCTCGGGCCTGTGGCCGTTCTCCACGCTGGGCTGGCCCGACGCGACGCCGGAGCTCGAGCGCTTCTATCCGACGTCCGTGCTGGTCACGGGCTACGACATCCTGTTCTTCTGGGTCGCGCGGATGATGATGTTCGGCCTGTACGCCATGGACGGCGAGCCGCCTTTCCGTGTGGTGGCGCTGCACGGCATGGTCCGTGACCAGTACGGCAAGAAGATGTCCAAGTCGTTCGGCAACGTCGTCGACCCGCTCGACTGGATCGAGCGCTTCGGCGCCGACGCCACCCGCTTCACCCTGCTGCGCGGCGCCAACCCCGGCGCCGACGTCGCGGTGAGCGAGGAATGGGCGGCCGGCTCGCGCAACTTCTGCAACAAGATCTGGAACGCCACGCGCTTCGCGCTGATGAACGGCGCGGCCACCGGCTCCCTCGACGGGCTCGACCTGACGGCGGCAGACCGCTGGATCCTGTCACGGCTGCAGAGTGTGATCTCGTCGGCCGACGCGGCCTTCGAGGAGTTCGAGTTCGCCAAGGCGTCCGATCTGCTCTACCACTTCGCGTGGGACGAGGTCTGCGACTGGTATCTGGAGCTGGCCAAGATCCAGCTCGGCGAGGGGCTGGAGCACACGCGGCTCGTGCTGGGCCATGTGCTCGACACGCTGCTGCGGCTGATGCACCCGCTGGTGCCGTTCGTCACCGAGGAGCTGTGGCGGGCCGTCACGGGCGGCGAGTCGGTCGTCGTGGCACCGTGGCCGCAGGTCGACTCCGGCCGTAGCGATCCGGCGGCTGAGGCGGAGATCGTCGCTCTGCAGGAGCTGGTGACGGAGGTTCGGCGGTTCCGTTCGGATCAGGGGCTGAAGCCCGGCCAGAAGGTGGCCGCGCGGCTCGGACTGGCCGGCACGGCTCTCACGGGGCAGGAGGGGGCTATTCGCTCGCTCCTGCGGCTGACGGAGCCGTCTGACGCCTTTTCGGCCACCGCCCGCTTCACCGTGGGCGGGGTGACCGTGGAGATCGACACCGCGGGCGCCATCGACGTGGCGGCCGAGCGCAAGCGGCTGGAGAAGGATCTGGCGGCCGCACGCAAGGATGCGGCCCAGGCCACGGCCAAGCTGGGCAACGAGCAGTTCATGGCCAAGGCGCCCGAGGACGTGGTCGCCAAGGTCAGAGGGCGTGCGGAGCAGTCGGCGGCCGACATCGCGCGGCTCGAGAGCCAGCTCGCCGGTTTGGGTGTTTGAGCGAGACACACCGGGGGAAGACCTGTTCGTTACCGAAGTTGGGTCTTCCCCCCCGCTGGGGCTGCTAGAGTCTTCAACGCAGGGCAGTAGCCCTGACAAACTCTCTGATCACTCCCGATCTTTAGGCTGTGTCCGCAAGCGATTGGACACGGACGAGAAGTTAGGGTAAGTTAGCAGGGTTGCCCCGGAACGAACCGGATCGGCCGATTTGACAAGAATCGTCCGGGTCTGGTAAACTTCGGAAGACGAAATGAGCGCCTCTCGCAGGTTGGGGAGTACGCGTCCGTTTCTTGAGAACTCAACAGTGTGTTAAAAGCCAGTGCATGATGCACAACCCCGT